>NZ_BAABFR010000005.1:0-97824 GCF_039541155.1 Tsukamurella soli | reverse complement strand
GGATACGCCGCGCCTCGTCGCCCTCACCGCGGCAGCAGCGCCGCGCCCGCCGCGGTGAGGGCGACGGTGCGGCTGGTCCGCACGAACAGGTCGGCACCGGCCAGCTGCTCGAGACGGCGGATCTGCTGGGACAGCGGCGGCTGCGCCATCCGGAGCCGCTCGGCCGCGCGCCCGAAGTGCAGCTCCTCGGCAACGGCCACGAAGTACCGGAGGTGGCGTATCTCGATACCGGGATCCATATCTTGATGATATCGATCGACTCTCGAAGAGGTATTGGACATATCGGCCGCAGCGCGGGAGGCTCGAATCCGGAACGCGAAGGAGCAGATGTATGACAGCCGAACCCACGACCCCCGAGGCCCGCGCCTCGTTCACGCGACCGGGCACCGTCACCGTCGGGCCGATGCGCACGCCGGCCGATGCCGAGGCGTTCCGGCGGATCGGCGAGGAGTGGCTCACGCGGCTCTTCAGCGTCACCGATGCGGACGCCGATCTGCTCGGCGACCCGCGGGGCCGGATCGTGGAGCGCGGCGGCGCCGTGCTGATCGCGCACGCGGACGGCGAGCCGGTCGGCTGCGTCGCGCTGCTCCCGTACCCCGACCGCGTCTTCGAACTCTCGAAGATGGGCGTGAGCCCCGGCTTCCAAGGCGGCGGGATCGGCCGGCGGTTGGTGACGGCCGCCGTCGACGAGGCTCGGCGGCTGGGCGCTCGGCGGGTGTTCCTGGGCAGCAGCCACGTCCTCGGCCCCGCCCTGCACCTCTACGAGGAGGCGGGTTTCATCCGGATCACGCGGGCGGACCTCCCCGTGGACGACTACTACGCGCGCGCCGACGTCTTCATGGACCTGCCTCTCTAGGTCGTGTGTGCGATCCGGGCCCGCACGAAGTCCACGGCGGCGGGTGGGAAGAGCGGAGCGGGGAATCCGAGCCGCCGACGCGGCGCCACGGTGACCAGCACCAGCGGACCGGCGCGGCGGATGCCCTTCACCGAGCGGTACGGCAGTACGGTCCGCCCGATCGGTGTGCCGATCATCAGCTCGTGCTCCCCGAAGCCGGACACCCACCGGCTGCCGGGCACCATCGAGGCCCGCGTGCCGCGGGCGGCCTGCGCGTACAGGAGTCCGATGAACACGACCGGGAACGCGATTCCGGCGGCAAGCCACGCGTCGGGCCCGAGCAGTACGGCCCGCACCACCACGTACACCACGGGTATGGCCAGACATACCGCGACCGTCGGGCGACGGACGACGGACAGGGTGGCGGCGCGGGCGAGTCGCGCGGCGTCGCCGGGGGCCGCGACCCACTCGTGGTGCACGGACGGAGCGGCGGGATCGGGGTACATGCTCACCGGGCCACGGTAGAGCAGCCGACCTGCCTCGCGGTTGGCCGCGACTTGGCGGCTGGGCGTCCTTTCGCGCCCGCGAGCCGGGTGCGCGACCGACGGCGGCCGAGCGGCCGTGGAGTGTCGGAGGGCACCGGTAGCATCGCCCACATGGTCGAGTTCGTCACGCCCTCGGGCAGGGTGGCGCTGGAGGGCGCATCCGTGGTGATCACACGGCCCGCGAGTCGCGTCACCGTCGCCCTGTCCGAGATCGAGGACGTCACGGTAGGCTCCGCGTATCTGCAGGTGCGGGTTCTGGGCCAGGTAGCGGCGAACCCCGTCAGTGCCGCCCACGACCCGTGCGTCCTACTCATCGCGCCCGGCGACGCGCCGGCGGCCGAGAGCCTACGCGCGGCGGTACTCGCGGCCCGCGACAAGACGGGATCCGACGGTGCCGGGCAACCGAGCACTGCGCAGCCGGAGGACGAGCGCGCCGGCGCCGACGACATCCCGCACGTGACGCTGGAGCACCGTCGAGCCACGCGGGCGTCGTACGGCCCCGCGACCCGCGAGCGCCCCGACATCAAGGCCGCTTTCCACTGGTTCCGGCACCTCGCGCAGCTCCCGAATCCGGACCGCTGGATCGTCGAGACGGTCGCCGACGACGAGATGGTGCTCGGCGCGTTCGACGCATGGCGCAACAAGGACGAGGGTTGGCAGTTGGTGGTGGTCACCGATCGACGCATCCTCCGCGCCACCGAGCGCCCCTCGCCCGCGCTGTACGAGATCCCGATCGGCGCCGTGGTCGGCCTGTACAAAGGTGACACCGCCGACGGGCAGGTCGAGGCCCGGATCACCGACCGCACCGGCTATCACCGGCTGTGGATGCGCAACGTGGACGCGTTCTCAGCGCTGTTCACGGCCGTCACCAGCGCCCGCAGCCGGCGGACGGTATCGCCGCCGCCCGCACCCGAGCCCCCGCTCGGGGCGGACATAGAGGCACAGTACGACAAGATCGCGCAGCTGCACCGGGCGGTCGCCGAGGGGACCGTCCAGGAGGACGAGCTGGGCCGCCGGACCGCCGCCGTGTTCGGCGTGACGCTCCGCGAGGCCGATTGACCCCGCCGTCGGCTCAGCCCTGCAGCGTCACCCGGCGCCACGGGCTGGTGGGTGCCTCGAACAGCTGGTGCAGCTCCGCAGCGACGCGCTTCTCCTCGCCGGCGACGCGTGTGATGTCGTCGAGCGCGAGCCAGTAGGCCCGTCCCGTCAGCAGGCCGTCGGCGAACATCTCCCAGTCGGCGTACTCGGCCTGCGCGCGACGCAGAGCAGCCTCGAGCATCCCCCACGCCTCCCCCTCGTCGATCATCCCCACGGTGAAACCGCACCGCACGATGATCGGTACGCGGGCGAGATCCCACGCGCGGATGTGCCTCGGCAGGGTGCGGTTGTCGGTGAGGTGCGTCAGCAGGTTCATCGCGAGCAGCCGGTACACGGCCTCGTGCGCCTGCAGTAGATCCCGCGGGTCCTGATCGAGCAATGCCCCGCGGATGATGAGGAACCGCTGGTGCTCCTCGAGGGTGTCGGGCGAGACCGGCTGCTTGCCGTCACGCACCTGCACACCGAGGCGGTGCGCCAGCGGATACACGGTCTCGTAGTCTGCGCTGTGCATGCCGTCGAGCAGCCGCGCCACCATCTTGCGCAGCTCCACCGCGTCGCCGATGCCCCAGTCATCCGCGAGGGCACGTCGGGCGCAGGCCGTCGGGTCGTCTCCGTGCCTCAGACAGGCGCGCCGCAACTCGTCGACGGTGTGGCTGCCACGGTCGACGTACGCCCCGAGCGCGAGCGCGCGCAGGCGATGATCCGGGATCGCCGCGCCCGACCAGTCGAACTCGCCGCGCATATCCCCACTGGGCCACAGGGTGACGGGAGGACGGGTCGCCGGCGCGCTCATGCGGCCACGCTACCGCTCGACGGTGTTCCATCCGATGGAGCGCTCCCCCGAAATCGACCGCCCAGCGGCCCAGACCCGTCCGAATCGGGGGTCTGCGCCGCTGGAGCGTCGACTTCGGGGCACTCCTCAGACCAGGGCGTAACCGGCCTCGTCCACGGCCGCGGCGACGGCGTCCCGTGCCAGCTCCGCGTCGCTGGTCACGGTCACGGCACCGGTCTCGAGGTTCACGTCGACCCCGGTCACACCCGCGATCTCCGAGATCTCCTCGCGCACCGATGCGGCGCAGTGGCCGCAGGTCATGCCCGTCACCGTGTAGGTCTCGACAGTCATCCGACATCTCCTTCTTCTCGCGTGCCATCATGCCCGCTACCCGGTCGAATATACCCCTCAGGGGTATGCGCGGGTCGCGCGTGTGCGACCAGACTCACAGCAGTCGAGGAAACGGAGCCACCGTGCAGGACATCCGCGTCGAGACCGACAGCGACGTGACCGTCGTCACGCTGGCCCGCCCCGAGCGGCGCAACGCAGTCGATGGGCCCATGGCCGCCGAGCTCGCGCAGGCGTTCCGCGAGTTCGAGGCATCGGACGCGAAGGTCGCGGTGCTGGCCGGGGACGGGCCCTCGTTCTGCGCCGGCGCCGACCTCAAGGGCGTGGGCACCGAACGCGGGAACGTCCTGGATCCCGATGGCGACGGCCCGATGGGCCCCACCCGGCTGAACCTCGACAAGCCGGTGATCGCCGCGATCTCGGGCCACGCCGTGGCGGGCGGGCTGGAGCTCGCGCTGTGGTGCGACCTGCGCATCGCCGACGAGGATGCGACGCTCGGGGTGTTCTGTCGCCGCTGGGGCGTTCCCCTGATCGACGGCGGAACGGTCCGGCTCCCCCGCCTGATCGGGCACAGCCGCGCGATGGACCTGATCCTCACCGGTCGCCCGGTGGACGCGCAGGAGGCGCTGTTCATCGGCCTGGTCAACCGGGTCGTGCCGAGCGGCACCGCGCGGGCGGCGGCCATCGCCCTCGCCCACGACATCGCCCGGATGCCGCAGACCTGCATGCGCGGCGACCGGCGGTCGGCCCGCGCGCAGTGGGGCGACGACGAGGTCGTCGCGATGCGACGCGAGTTCTCCATCGGCATGGCCTCGCTCGTCGCCGACGGTGTCGGGGGTGCCGCCCGGTTCGCGTCCGGGCGCGGGCGCGGGGGCTCGTTCGAGGACATCTGAGACCGTGCCGCGGGGACCGGCAGCGGCCCGGACCCGCCCGTAGGCTGTGGCCATGCCCGTACCGGAGTACATCCGCACCGTCCGCACCAAGATCGGGACCGACCTGCTGTGGCTACCCGGGGTGGCGGCCGTCGTGGTCAGCGATGCCGGGGAGATCCTGCTGGGGCGCCGTTCCGACTTCGGGCACTGGGCCAGCCCTGCGGGGGTCCTCGAGCCCGGCGAGCAGCCGGCCGATGCGATCCTGCGCGAGATCACGGAGGAGACCGGGGTGACGGCGCGGATCGTGGACCTGGTGTCGATCGAGTCCGACCCACCGGTCACCTACCCGAACGGGGACGTCTCGCAGTACCTGTCGATCCTGTTCCTGTGCCGGTACGTGTCGGGCGAGGCACACGTGGCCGACGACGAGTCCACGGACGTGGGGTGGTTCGACCCGAACGACCTGCCCGACGGTATGCCGCCCCGGCAGCTCGCCCGGATCCACCGGGCGCTGGGGCCGCGCACACCTGCGTGGCTGCCCTCCTGACCTCACCCGACGATCAGTGCGTCGGCAGCAGCGGGGCGAGCGCCTCGCGGAGGGCGTAGTCGTTCTTGGCCCACGCCTGCACGGTCTCGCCGTCGGCGAGGACGAGCCCCACGGGGTAGCGACGGCGCGGAACGCGCGGCAGTTGCCCGAGGGTGCGCGCCGACATCCACTCGGGCCGCTCGGGCTCGGCCGCGCTCTTGGTGCGGCGCACGTCGTCGGGCGCGTAGCCGGGGAGGATCTCGGCGATCCGGTCGACGGGCAGCGATTCGTTGCCGCACCGCAGCGTGTCCCGGGTGAGTGCGACGGAGATGTGCGTGCGCCCGCCCGCCACCTGCAGCCACACCAGCAGGTCGATGGTCACGGCCAGCGCCGTCCACTGCCACCAGTGCACGGTGATGCCGACGGCGATCTCGGTGGCCGACACGATCACGGCCAGGATCGGGGCGACCGCCAGCCACCACACCGAGACACCCTGCTCGCGGTACACCGTCTCGGGGCTCATCGATCCCTGCCCTTCGGTTGCAGGAACGCGGTGGACTCCTTCGTGTGCATCATCATCAGCGCGCCGACCGCAGCGACCGCCCCGAGGATCGACGGCACCGCGGCGTACGGGTCGTGCGAGGAGACCAGCGAGATCGCGCCCTGGGCGAGGGCGAACGCCCCGCCCACGTCGAGCAGCGCCCGCGACCAGCCGACACCCCGCCACAGCAGGAACAGCAGCAGGGCGGCGACCGCGACGACGACCACGATCAGGCCGATCGCGATCACCAGCGTCATCGTCCGGAACTCCGCGTAGTCCAGGGTCAGCGACTGCTGCTTCCCGCTCTTCGTCTGGAAGTCGTCGTAGGCGGTACGCAGTCGCGTGTCGCTGCTGCCGGTCCACGTGCCGTAGCCGTTGGCGATCGCCATCGCGAGGATCACGAACACCCAGATCTGCAGGGACAGCACCAGGTCGGCCGGGCGCGGCCGCTTCGGGGCACTCGGCGCACCGGGATGCGGGGTCGCGGGCGGCAGGGGCCGCGGCGGTGGTGTGGACGTCACGCGGTACAGCCTCTCAGGCGAAGCGCTGCGCGAACTCGGTAGCCCAGTAGGTGAGCACGACGTCCGCGCCGGCGCGGCGGATGGCGGTGATCGACTCGACGATCGCGGCGTCGCGATCGATCCAGCCGTTCTGGGCGGCAGCGGTGATCATCGCGTACTCGCCGGAGATCTGGTAGGCGGCGACAGGCACCGGCGACGCGGCGGCGACGTCGGCGAGCACGTCGAGGTAGCTCATCGCCGGCTTCACCATCACGAGGTCTGCGCCCTCTGCGAGGTCCAGCTCCAGCTCGCGGCGGGCCTCGCGGCGGTTGGCCGCGTCCTGCTGGTACGTGCGGCGGTCGCCCTCGAGCGACGAGCCGACGGCCTCCCGGAACGGGCCGTAGAACGCCGAGGAGTACTTCGCGGTGTACGCCAGCAGGGAGACGTCGGCACGTCCGGCACCGTCGAGCGCGGACCGGATTGCGCCGATCTGGCCGTCCATCATCCCGGATGGCCCCAGCATGTGCGCCCCGGCCTCGGCCTGCGCGAGCGCCATCGCGCAGTAGCGCTCCACCGTCGCGTCGTTATCGACCTCGCCGGAGTCGGTGAGCACGCCGCAATGCCCGTGCGAGGTGAACTCGTCGAGGCAGGTGTCGGCCATGATCACCGTGGCATCGCCGAGGTCTGCGCGCAGCGCGGCCAGGCCGCGGTTGAGGATCCCGTCGGGCTCGGACGCCACCGTCCCCGCGGGATCCTTGTCCGCCTCGTCGGGCACGCCGAACAGCATCACCCCGCCCACACCCGCGCGTACGGCCTCGTCGGCCGCGGCCCGCAGGGAGTCGACGGTGTGCTGCACGACCCCCGGCATCGACGCGATCGGCACCGGTTCGGACACCTTGTCGCGCACGAACATCGGCAGCACCAGCTGGCGCGGCGCCACCGTCGTCTCGGCGACCAGGCGCCGTATCGCCGGGGTGGCGCGCAGCCGGCGCGGGCGGACGTTGGGGAAGCTCGCCGTCATATCAGTACCCACACCAGTGATCAGGATCGCGACCGCCTCGGCTTCTTGCGCGGGGGCGGGAGCGCACCCTCGGCGCGCAGCCGCGACGCATGCGCGGCCAGGGCCTCGACCAGGTCCTCGACGGAGGCCGTCTCCGGCTGCACGTCCACCCGCAGGCCGAACTCGATCGCGGTCTCCGCGGTCTTGGGGCCGATGCACGCGACGATCGTCCGGGTGTGCGGCTTGCCGGCGATGCCGACCAGGTTGCGCACCGTGGAACTGGACGTGAAGCACACCGCGTCGAACTCACCCGTCTTGATCATCTCGCGGGTCGACGCCGGCGGCGGCGCGGCCCGGACGGTGCGGTATGCGGTGACGTCGTCGATCTCCCAGCCGCGGTCGCGCAGCCCCTCGGCGAGGGTCTCGGTGGCGATGTCGGCGCGGGGCAGCAGGACCCGGTTGACCGGGTCGAAGACGTCGTCGAACGGCGGGAAGTCGTCGAGCAGGCCGAGGGACGACTGTTCGCCGCTGGGCACCAGCTCGGGCTCGATGCCGAAGCCGCGCACCTTCTCGGCGGTCGACTGGCCGACGCAGGCGATCTTGACACCGGAGAACGCGCGGGCGTCGAGGCCGAACTCGGTGAACTTCTCCCACACGGCGCGGACCGCGTTGGTGGAGGTGAAAACCACCCACTGGTAGCGGCCGTCCACCAGGCCCTTGACGGCGCGCTCCATCTGCGCCGGGCTGCGGGGCGGCTCGACCGCGATGGTGGGCACCTCCATCGGGATGGCGCCGTGCCCCCGCAGGCGCCCGGACATCTCGGCGGCCTGGTCCTTGGTCCGGGGCACGAGAACGGTCCAGCCGTACAGCGCGCGGGACTCCCACCACGACAGCCGGGTGCGGTGCGTGACCACCTTGCCGACGGTGACGACCAGCGGCCCGGGCAGCGCGACACCGGCCTCGTCGAGGGTCCCGAGGGTGGCCTCGACGGTCTTCTGCTTACAGGTGGAGCCGGACGACGTGATCGCGACCGGCGTCGACGCCGGCAGCGCATGCGCGATGAGCGCGGCCGCGGTGTCGGCGAGGTACTCGGCGGCGGCGCTCAGCACCAGGGGGCCGGGGGCCGCGGCGAGCGCCGCCCAGTCGACCTCACCACGGACGTCCGCCTGGGTGTGCGCGCCCCCGAGGGCCATGCCCGCGTAGGTCGGCACGGCGGCGAGCGGCGACAGGCCGGGCACGATCTCGAAGGCGATCTGGGTGCGGGAGACGGCCTGCACCTCGGCCAGCACGGCCTCCGACGCCATCGGGTCGCCGGCCACCAGCCGGACCACGTCATAGCCGTGGCGGGCCTGCGTGAGGAGCGCCTTCGCGACTTCGGCGGGCTCGCCGAGGGCGGGGATCACCCGCGCGGGGTTCACCAGCGCAGGCCCCTTGACGCCGGGCTTCGGCTTGTCCGCGACCCTGGCCGCGTCGTCCCGGGCCGCTGCGTCCTTCGTGACGGCCTGCTCGGCACCGTCGGCGACGGCCTCGGGCTCGAGCTCGGTCCCTACCAGATCGAGCACACCGACCGGAACATCCGGGTCCGTGTAGACCGTGCGGGCGGTGACGATAGTCTGCTGAGCACGAAGGGTGAGCAGCCCCGGATCGCCAGGACCGGAGCCGATGAAGGTGATGCGTCCCGGCATCGCGACGCGGCCCTTCGCGGGGGCCTTGCCCTGGCGGGGCTGACCGCCCGGAGGTGCGGTGTTCGCGGACTGTGCAGTGCGGCTCATGTGCTAGCTCTCTGTTGTCCCCTGTTTCGCCCGGCTGGCGGCCGGGCCGTGATGGGTGCGAGCGCCGCCCTACCCGCGGTCGGCGATCAGATCGCGTGCGCCCAGGTCGAGCAACTCCCGCGCCAGCGCGCTGCCCAGCGCGCCGGCATCACCCAGCGGACCGACCGTGGAGGCCCGGACCGAGTCGGAGCCGTCGGCAGCCAGCGCGATGCCGCGCAGCGACAGCTCCTCGAAGATCCGACCGTCGTCGTCCAAGGACTCGACGACATCCGCGATCGCACCGACGGGCGCGGTGCATCCTGCCTCCAGCTCGGCGAGCAGGGCGCGTTCGGCGGTGACCGCCGCTCGCGTCCCCGGATCATCCAGCCCGGAGAGGATGCGGTAGGTTACGGCATCGTCGCGACGGCATTCGACTGCGAGCGCACCCTGGGCGGGCGCGGGCAGCATCTGCACCGGATCCAGTGCCTCGGTGACCTCGTCCTGTCGACCGATCCGCACCAGCCCGGCGAGGGCGACCACCACTCCGTCGAACTCGCCGTCCGCTACTTTGCGTAACCGAGAATCAAGATTGCCCCTTAGGGGGCGGATTTCCAAACCCAGACCCAGTGCGGTAAGCTGTGCGGCCCGACGCGGGCTGGAGGTGCCGATCACCGAGCCGACGGGCAGCTCACCGAGCACCATCCCGTCGCGCGCGACGAGGGCGTCACGGGCGTCCACACGCGGCGGTACGGCCGCGAGGGCGAGCCTGTCGTCGGGGGCCGTGGGGAGATCCTTGAAGCTGTGCACCGCCACGTCGACGTGGCCCTCGGCGAGCGCATCGCGCAGCGCGGAGGTGAACACGCCGACGCCGATCTTCTCGACCGGCTCCGAACTGAGGTCGCCGGGCGTCTTGACGATCACCAGCTCGGCCGGGTGGCCGGCGGCGATCAGGGCGTCGCGGACGGTGCCGGCCTGCGTCGTGGCGAGCAGGGAGCCGCGCGTACCGATGCGGACGGTCTTCGGGGTGCTGTCAGCCACGGTGTCGTCTCGCCGATCGGTTGCGGGGTTGGTGTAGTGGGACCGAGCTCTCAGGCACGCGGGTCCTCGGCGGCCTCCGCCGTCGACACCGCGCCGGTCGCGCCCGGCTTGAGCTCGAACAGCTCCCGCAGGGCCTCCGCATAGGAGTCGCCCTGCGGCGTCGCCGCGAGCTGCTTGACCCGTACCGTCGGCGCGTGCAGCAGCTTGTCGACGACGCGCCGGACGGTCTGCGCGACCTCGTCGCGGTACTGGCCGTCGAGACCGGGAACGCGGGAGTCGAGCCGCAGCAGCTCGGCCTCCACCACTTCCGCGGCGCGGCGGCGCAGCGCGGTCACCGTCGGCGTCACCTCGGCGGATCGCTGCGCTGAAAGATATTCGGCTAGTTCGGCTTTGACGATGTCCCGCGCCTTCTGCGCGTCGTCCTCGGCGGCCTGTGCGCCGGGCTCACGGGCGAGGGTCTCGATGTCGACGACGGCCACGCCCGGCAGGCCCGCGACGGCGTGATCGACGTCCCGCGGCAGGCCGAGGTCGCACACCACCAGGCCCGTGGCGGCGGCGCGGGCGGTGAGGGCGGAGTGCACGTCGGCCAGGGTGACGACGGTGCCCACCGCCCCGGTACACGTGACCAGCATGTCGGCGCCGGCGAGCTCGGCGACGAGGCGCTCGATACCCATGCCGCGGGCACCGTCGGCGCCCGCCTCGCGCGCCGTGGCGGCGAGCCGCTCCGCCTTCTCCACCGTGCGGTTGAGGATCGCGATGTCGGTGACGCCGGCGCGCGCGAGGTGCGTGACCGCCAGCGAACCCATGGCACCGGCGCCGAGCACGACGGCGCGGCGGATGCGGCCGCCCTGCCGGTCGAGGATGTTCGCGGCGCGGTCGATGGCGACGGAGACCACCGAGGCACCCGCCCGATCGATGCCGGTGTCGCTGTGCACCCGCTTGCCGACGTGCAGCGCGCGCTGCGCGAGGTCGTGGATGACCTTGCCCGCGACCTGATGCTCGTCGGACGCCGCGTACGCGGTGCGGATCTGGCCGAGGATCTGTTGCTCGCCGACGACCATCGAATCGAGGCCGCTGGCGACCGAGAACAGGTGGTGCACCGCGGCCTCGGAGTAGCGCACGAAGGCGTGCTGCGACAGCTCGCTGAGGCTCAGGCCGGACCGGCGGCACAGCACGTCGCCCACGGCCTCGAGAGCCGGGTGGAACGCCTCTACGACGACGTAGACCTCGATGCGGTTGCAGGTCGCGACCACCATCGCCTCGTCGATATGGGGCGACTCGAGCAGTTCGTGGAGCACCTTGGGGCGGTCGCAATCGGGTATCGCGAGCTTCTCGAGTACGGATACCGGCGCGCTGCGATGCGACGCGCCGAACAGCAGTACCGACACCTGAGCTGCTCCTTTACCTCGCTGGCCCCTGCCACGGCGGTGGTATCTGCACCGTACTCCCGTTCCACCCGGTTCCGGAAAACGGCCGCACGCGGCATGATCTCCGCCACCGTCCGCACTACCGGGACGTGATGTAGGTCACCGATTCCGCAGCCTCGCGATGTCCGCGCGCAGACGGGGCACGTCGACCTCCCAGTACGCGTGCTCCTCCCCCTGCAGCAGCACCACCGGCAGGCGGTCGCCGAACTCGGCCCGCAGCTCCCCGTCCTCGACGGCGTCCACGTCCACGACGTCCAGCACCACCACCGACTCGGCACACAGCGGCGTGAGCTCCGCGCGGGCGCGCTCACACATCGCGCAGCCCGCACGCGTGAGGAGGGTGACGTGCACATCGCCGTCGGGCGAGCCGGGACCAACCATGCGACCGAGTCTCCCATGCGGCTCGATTCGCACGCCCGCTCGCCGACGGTGCCGAGCACGCGCGGCTAAGGTTGACTGGTACTCATCCGCCGGACCCGTTCGGGAGGTAGCCGTGTCAGAGGGCGATTCGGGCCGAGCGCAGGCCGGCCCGACCTGGTGGGAGAACAACGGCCGGCTGCCGAGTGCCGACGAGCGGCGCCAGAGCGAGGCCGGGGAGGCGAGCGCCGACGCAGCGCACACCATGCTGCTCGAGACCGCCGGGCCACAGGAGGAGTTCGCCGACGGCGAGACGGTTCCGCCCGACCTCACCGCTGCGGCATTCTTCGACGTCGACAACACGATGGTGCAGGGCGCGTCGATCGTGCACTTCGCGCGCGGGTTGGCGGCCCGCAAGTACTTCAGCTACTCCGACATCGCCGGCGCGATGTGGATGCAGGCCAAGTTCCGGCTCACCGGCAAGGAGAACTCGGACGACGTGTCGGCCGGCCGCGACAAGGCCCTGTCGTTCATCGCCGGGCGCTCCACCGAGGAACTGCGGCTGCTCGGCGAGGAGATCTACGACGAGGTGATCGCCGACAAGATCTGGCCCGGCACGCGCGCCCTCGCCCAGATGCACCTCGACGCGGGTCAGCAGGTGTGGCTGGTGACGGCGACCCCCGTCGAACTCGCGCAGACCATCGCGACGCGGCTGGGGCTGACGGGGGCGCTGGGTACCGTCGCCGAATCGGAGGACGGGATCTTCACCGGCAAGCTGGTCGGCGACATCCTGCACGGGTTGGGGAAGGCGCATGCGGTGCGGTCGCTGGCGATCCGCGAGGGGCTCAACCTCAAGCGATGCACCGCCTACAGCGATTCACACAACGACGTCCCGATGCTCTCGCTGGTGGGCACCGCGGTCGCGATCAACCCCGACTCGGACCTGCGGGACGTGGCCCGCGTGCGCGGCTGGGAGATCCGCGACTACCGCACGGGCCGCAAGGCCGCACGGATCGGCGTCCCGACCGCGCTGGGCGTGGGCGTGGCCGCCGGCGGCACCGCCGCGGCGATCAAGTACCTGCGCAAGTAACCGACCTGTGCACCCATGCGTCGCCGCCGTCACACGGAGACTTCGCGGTCACACGGAGACTTCGCGGAGATACACCGACGGATGGGCACACCGACGGATGGGTGCACAGGTTGGGAACTCAGTAGTCCTGGAAGATGTTCTTCCGGCGCGCCAGGATGCGGTACAGCGACTGCTGGATCGTCTCGCGCACGTTGTCGGTGAGCTCGAACACCACCATCGGATCGTCGGCGTCGGCCTGCTCGTAGCCCTCGGTCGAGATGGGCTCACCGAATTCGATATGCCACTTCGACGGCAGCGGCACCATGCCCAGCGGGCCCAACCACGGGAAGAACGGCGTGACCGGCACGTACGGCAGCCCCAGCAGCCGGGCGACGGGCTTGACGTCGTACAGCATCGGGTACGTCTCCTCGGCGCCCACGATAGACACCGGGATGATCGGCACCTGCGCGCGGATCGCGGCGGTCACGAACCCGCCGCGGCCGAACCGCTGCAGCTTGTACCGGTCGCGGTAGAGCTTGCCGATGCCCTTGAAACCCTCCGGCCACACCGCCACCAACTCACCGCGGGTCAGCAGGGCCTCCGCGTCGGCGTTGCAGGCGACGGTGGCGCCCAGCTTGCGGGCGACCTCCCCGATCACCGGATACTCGAACGCCAGGTCGGCGGCCAGGAGCCGCAGGTGCCGCTGCTCCGGATGGTTGTCGTGCACCGCGACCGCCGACATGAGGCCGTCGAGCGGGATGACGCCCGAGTGGTTGGCGACCAGTAGGGCGCCGCCCTCAGCGGGAAGATGCTCGACACCCGAGGTGTCCACGCGGAACCACTTGTCATAGACCGGGCGCAGCGCGGGCAGGAACACGGCGTCGGTCAGGTGCGGGTCGAAACCGAAGGGGTCGATGTCGTAGTCGCCGGTCAGGCGCTCCCGGACGAAGGCCGCGCCACCGGCGACCTGGTCGGCGGCCCGGTCGCGCCAGCCGCGCGCCGAGTCCGCGTCTGCCGTGTCGACGTCCGGCACCGTGGTGGGGTTGAGGGCGTGGACGGTGGCGCCGCGCGGCCGCACCGGCTCACCGGCCAGCGCCGACGGGTGCCGCTGCTGCGCACGCTCGCGCCCCGCGGTCCGGCGCTGGGTGTCGATCGACACCGGCAACTGGAGAACCTTCGCGTGCTCGCTCGTCTCTGCCTTCGTCATCAGGTCCCTACCGTCGCCAACCGTCTCGCCAGCGAGACCACCCGCTGTTCCACCGCCGTTATCGAGTCCACACTGATTGTAGATTCCACGGGCCCGCGGCGGGTGACGTCTTCCATCGTCGCCCGCGTCGTGTACTTGGGCACGAAGCCGAACTCGTCTCGCATCCGGGTGGTGTCGAAGGCGTTCCCGTAACTCAGGTAGTCCAGATGCGACTGGGGGCCGCTCAGTGTGGGCCTTCCGCGCAGCGCCGACACCGTCAGCCCGAAGGCGGGGCGGATCACCGGCACCTGGAGTCGGCCCGCGAGCCGCACGGCCTGTGACATGGCGATGGCACCGTCACCTGCGATGTTGAACGTGCCCACCTTGCCGCCCGACACCGCGTGCTCGAGTGCGCCGAGTGCATCGTCCTGGTGCAGCAGCTGCAGCCGCGCGTCGCGCCCGAACAGCGTGGGCACGATCGGGTGTTCGAACAGCGACCGCATCAGCGACTCCATGTCGGGGCCGAGGATCGGCGCCGTGCGAAGGACGGTGAGCGCGATGTCGGAGCGCCGACGCGCCATGCTGCGCGCGTACGTCTCGGCGTCGAGCAGGTCGCGTGCGTGCCCGGCGGCCCGGCCGGTGTCGACGGCGTCCTCCGGCATCAGCGACGGCCCGCGCGAGCGCGAGCCGTACACCGTGGTCGACGAGCGCATGACGACGCGCTTGACCTGTTCGGACTTCTGGCACGCGGCGAACACCCGCATCGACCCGAACACGATCGCGTCCTTCGTCGCGCCGGACGGCCAGTGGTTGTCCATGATCGAGGTGGCGGCGTGCACCACGGTGTCCACTTCGTTGGTCGCCATGATCTTGCCGAAGATGTGGCTGCGGTAGTCGGCGCGGATGAACTCCGCGGGTTCCATCCGGCGGCGCATGTCCTTGGTGGGCGGAACCGCGTCGACGCCTATCACCCGCTCGATATCGGAACGCTTCGCGAGCCGACGCACCAGATAGCCACCGAGGAAGGTGGAGGCACCCGTCACCATCACCACGCGGGGCGGAGCGGGCGTCGGCGGTTCGGTCATCCCCTCACCCTACGGCAGACGGCCGACACATCGCCCGACGAGCGAGGCAGGCGCACGAGCCCACGGGCGGCACCGACAGACACGCGAGGACCCGCCCGGGAAACGGGCGGGTCCTCGCGGTGGAAGCCACACATCCAGTGATCCACGCCGGTCGCGTACGACGCGGCGGCGGGGAGCGCCGGCGCTACTTGCCGAGTTTCCTACGCTGCACCCGGGTGCGACGGAGCAGCTTGCGGTGCTTCTTCTTCGACATGCGCTTGCGGCGCTTCTTGATCACTGAACCCATGGGTTCCTCTATCTCTCGTCCTACGGGGATACGGTTGCTTCGGCGGGCGACCTGCGAGCCGCCCCGCCGCCACCGTCCCGGCCATCCAAGGGCCCGTCCCGTAGCGACGCAGCAGGAGTCCACGATACCCGCACGTCAGGCGCGGGCGAAATCGCCTCCTAGCGGCCGCACCGCCGCCGGCGCCGTGGAGGCGGCTAGCCTGCGTCGAAGTAGGAGGTCTGCAGGTAGTCGTGCACGGCCTTCTCGTGCACACGGAACGAGCGACCCACGCGCACTGCGGGGAGCTCGCCGTTGTGCACCAGCCGGTACACGGTCATCTTCGACACGCGCATCAGCGTTGCGACCTCCGCGACGGTCAGGAAGGACGAACCACCACCGGCCTCGACCGCGCCCAACTCTGCGGGCTTGGCGCTCTTGTTTCCGGGATCCAGGTTTCTGGGTGCCATCTACTCCACATCCTCCGGCACGCGTCGCGCCGCCGGCTTCCCCTCCGGCGGACCAGACACGCACGTGCTTCGAGCAGCTTAGCGGTACCAATGGGGAAATTGCGACGGGAGTGAGGCCATCGACCCGCTGGTCAGCGCCCGCCGAGTTCGGCCGAACGCTCGGCACACGCCCGGGTCGCTGCATAAAATGCAGGTCGGAGGCCATTTTTCTCCAACTCCCGGACGGCGGCGGCGGTCGTGCCACCCGGCGAGGTGACTCCCGCCCGGAGTTCGGTAGGCGAGCTGGAAGTCTCAACCATTAGTGCACCTGCACCCGCGATCGTCTCCGTGGCGAGGGTCGCGGCCTGGTCCCGGGTGAGTCCCAGGTCGACCCCCGCGTCGATCATCGCCTCCGCCACCAGGAACAGGTAGGCGGGCCCGGAACCGGACAACGCGGTGACCGCGTCGAGCTTCGACTCCGGGACCACGAGCACCTTGCCGACGGTGCCCAGCAACTCCCCGACCAGTGCGACGTTCTCGGGGGTCGCCGCGCTCCCGCCGCTCACGCCGCTCATCGACCGACCGACCAGCATCGCCGTGTTCGGCATGACCCGCACGACGGCCGTGCCGGCGGGCAGCACGGCCTCGTAGCGGCTGATCGGGACGCCCGCCGCCACCGTCACCACCAGCCCGGTACCGGCGGCGGCGATCGCGGGCAGCACCGCGTCGACGACGTCGGGCTTGACCGCGACCACGGCGATGTCGGCTCCCGCGAGGCCGTCGGCCGCCACCGTCGTCGCCCGTACGCCGTAGCGCTTCTCGAGCGCCGCGGCCCGCTCGGAACTCGGCTCGACCACCGTCAGCGTCCCGGCCTCGCGCCCTGCCGCTATCAGGCCGCCCAACAGCGCCTCGGCGATCCGCCCGCCGCCGATCAGGGTGATGTTCATAGCTGCTCCTCTACTCGTTGGGTGGGGCGGCGGGTGGGCAGCATCGCCAGCTGCCGTGTGCTCACCACGACGTGCCCCGCGGAGTCGACGACCAGATGGTCCTCCTCGAACCAGCGCTCGCCGATCACCGAGGCGGACGCGCGGAACCGCAGCCAGCCCGGTGCGGGCACACGTCGCACGTTCGCAGTCAGCTGCAGCGTGGGCGCCCAGCCGAGCAGCTGCAGGTTGGCGACGACGGGGATCGACACATCACCGGCCAGCAGCGCGAACAACATGGCGAGCTCGGCGGCGTCGGGGCGGCCGGCACCGTCGGCGGCGGGCCGCAGCCGCACCCATCCACGGGTCTCCGGCAGCCCCTCAGCGCCCCGCAGGAAGGGGGTCGACGTGGGGTCGTAGCGCACGTCGGCGACCTCGGCGACGTGGAACACGCCGGCCATCGGGTGGTCGCCGGCCACCGCGGTGGCATCGCCGCCGGGCTCGGGCGGCAGGAAGTCGACGAAGGCGTCGTCGCGGTAGCGCTCGTCGCCGGTCTCGGGCTCGGCGATGGTCACGGACGCCCGGACCGCGGCGCGACCGCCCTGGATCAGCTCGACGTCGACGGCGGAGGTGGTGCGGCCGCGCTTGACGACGGTGGTCCGCAACGCGACGGGCCCGGGGTCGGGTGCCGACAGGAAGTCCGCCGACACCAGGATGGGCGCGGCGGTGGGCGAGGCACCGTCGGCGCTCCGGTAGGCGGCCAGCGCGGCCGACGCGCACACGGCCAGCATCGCGCCGCCGTGCACCTTGGGGCCGACGGTCCACGTCGGATCGATCGTGGCGGTGTACCCGCCCTCCCCCTCGGTCACCTCGACCAGCTCGGCGAATGTCGCCACGGGCCTGCCTCCTTCAGCGCTCGCCCGGCGTCCTCACTCGGGACGCAGGTGCGCCCTCGCGAAGGCGAGGGCCTCACCGAGCATCGCACGGCGCTCCTCGGGGGTCTTCGCCGAGCCGGTGCCGACCTCGAGGATCACATGCCCCGCGAAACCGGACGCCACGAGTCGCCGCAGCACCGCGACGCAGGGCTGCGCCCCGCGTCCGGGCAGCAGGTGCTCGTCCACGGACGCCCCCAGCCCGTCGGTGAGGTGCAGGTGACTGAGCGCGCCACCCATGCGGTCCATGAGCGCGAGTGGGTCCATCCCGGCGGTCGCGGTGTGCGACAGGTCGAGGGTGTAATGCGCGAAGCCCACGTCGGTGGGGTCGATCGACGGCGAGAACGCCGAGACGGCCGGGCCCGGTTCGCCACCCCGGCGCCGCAGCCGTTCGGCCGATCCGGCGGTGCGGCCGAAGAAGCCGTCCAAGCGCAGCGGGAACATGTTCTCGACGGCGATCGCGATGTCGGTGTCGTCCTCCAGCTCGCCGACCAGGTCGACGAAGTTGTCGGCGTAGCGCCGCTGCCAGCGGAACGGCGGGTGCACCACCACCGCGGACGCGTCGAGGTCCTCGGCCGCGGCGACCGCGCGCGCCAGCTTCGCGGACGGGTCCGAGCCCCACACCCGCTGGCTGATCAGCAGGCACGGGGCGTGCACCGACAGCACCGGCACGTCGTACCGCATAGACATCCCGGCGATCTGCCCGACGTCCTGCGTCGCGGCCTCGGCCCAGACCATCAGCTCGACACCGTCGTAGCCCAGGTCGGCCGCGTAGTGGAAGGCGGCCTCGGCCTTCTCCGGGTACACCGACGCGGTCGACAGGCCGACGGTGATCTGCTCAGCCATCGGTCGGCTCACCCGTCGCGGGCGCTACGCCCATGGCGGACGCTACGACGATCTGGTGGAGAGGTACATCACCAGCGGTCCGAACGTGATCACTATGCCCACCGCCAACGCGAGCCCCAGGGTCACCAGATCGGTAGTCCTGCGCAGCAGGTGCGTGAACATGACGATCGCGATGATCACCACCGCCGCGAGCACCACGGTGAAGATCATCGGCGCCACGCCGCCCCAGCCCCACAGCTTGAAGAAGCCGAAGAACAGCACGGCACCCACCAGCAGGCCCACGACCACTTCGCCGAGCAGCGCCAGCCAGCCGAAGCCGGGGCGCGAGCGGCCGCCGCTCTTCCCGTCGCGCTCGTCGACGTGCTGACCGGGGACGTCGAACTCGCCCCGGTCGCGGGTCTGAAGCTGGGTGGTCGCGTAGTCGTCGTCCTCCTCGACCCAGTGCTCGGGCTGCGCGCCTGTCTGGCCCGCATCCGACGGTGTCGCGGCGTCCTCGTCGGGCCATGCGCCCGTCTCGGCGCGGCGGCGGGCCTCGGCGACGCTGCTCAGGCTGAACGACGCGGTGTCGGGGGCGCGCTGGGCACGCTCGTGCACCGTCGCCGTGCTGAAGTCGGCGGTCGCCATGCCGGGTGTGCCGGTCCCCCACTGCGACCAGGCATGCGGCTGCTGCGGGCCGCCGGACCCGGGCCCGTCGGGCTCAGGTCGGCCGGGCTCGGGTTCGACGGTGTCGGCCTCGGTCGCTGTCGCGTGGGTCTCGGTCGCGTGGGCCTCTGCCACCTGGGCATCCACCACTTCGGGCTCGGACGCCTCGGGTGTCTCCTCGGCCGGCAGCAGCTCCGCCTCGACGGGCGCGGCCCGCGACCCGGCGGCCTCGACGGGCACCTCGTGCCCGGCATCGTCGGCGTGCTCGACAGCGGCGTCGGCGATCTGCCCCGCCTGGGTACTCTCGTCGGCGTCGTCACCGGTCGCGTCGCCGCCCGCCCGGACGACGGGGATCTCACCGGTCAGCTCGGCTACGGTGACGGAGTTCTCGCCGCCGCGATGCCGCCGCCCGCGCCTGCCGGTCGCGGATGCGGCGCCCTCGGCCGCATTCGCGGCGTTGCGCGCCAGCAGCTCCGCAACCGAGATCGGCCGCGAATCGTCAGTCATTGCCTTCACCGTCCTGGAGTCTGCGTTCATCCTCGGGTGTCCGGCGCGGTCCGCCACGAGCTCCCGGAATCAGGGCTCAGCAACCTCACAAGACACTCTCGGTCTCACTGCTACTTCTGGGGCAGTGTAACGCGATGTTGCCTACGCGATCTCGCACCGAACCTCGTGTCCCGCGGCGCGAGGCCCGTCGGGTGGGGTCAGCGCAGCCCCGCCTCCATATCCAGCCGGCGCAGGATCACGCCCTCGCGCAGTGCCCACGGGCAGATCTCCAACTGCTCGAGCGACAGCGCACGCATCGACGCCTCTGCCACAAGCGCGCCGGCCACGAGCTGCCCCGCGCGATCACCGCTCACCCCTTCGAGCTCAGCGCGATCGGCGGTGGTCATGCGGGAGATGAACGCGAGCACCTGCCGCAGGCCGGAGGCGGTCAGGGTGCGCTTCACGCGCGGCCCCGCCGACGACGGTGCCGCGCCGGTCAGCCGCGCCAGCGAGCGGAAGGTCTTCGAGGTGCCGACCGCGAGGTCGGGCTTGCCTGCGTCCTTGATCTCGGCGACGGCGGGGGCGAGCTCCGCGTCGAGCCAGTCGCGCAGCACCGCCACCCGGCGCCGGCCCGGCGGGTCGTCCTGCAGCCACTCGCGGGTCAGCCGACCCGCGCCGAGCGGCAGCGAGAGCGCCACGTCGGGCTCCTCGTCGACGCCGTTGGAGAGTTCGAGGGAGCCCCCACCGATGTCGAGGTCGACGACCCGGCCGGCGCTCCAGCCGTACCAGCGGCGCACGGCGAGCGCGGTCAGCCGGGCCTCGTCGGTCCCGGACAGCACGTCGACGTGCACGCCGGTCTGCTTCTCGAGCCGGGCCAGGACCTCGTCGCAGTTGGTGGCGTCCCGTACCGCGGACGTGGCGAACGCCATCGTCTGCCGGCAACCCGACGATGTGGCGATCTTGGTGAACTCGTCCACCGTGGAGGTCAGCGCCTCCTCGCCCGCCTTGCTGAGCCCGCCGTGCGGCTCGATCTGCTCGGCCAGGCGGAGCGTCGCCTTCGTCGAGCTCATCGGCGTGGGATGACCACCGCGATGGGCGTCGACGAGCAGCAGATGCACCGTGTTGGAACCGATATCGAGTACGCCTAGTCTCACCCGGTCAATCTAACGACCACCACGCGACTACCGTTGCTCGGGTGACCGACCTTCCCATGCCCGGGGTGCGCGTCCCAGCCCCCGAGGTGGCGCCGGACTTCCCGCGCGAATGGTTCGAGTTCGTCGACCCCGCGGACGACGGGCACACCATAGTCGCCGACCTGACGTGGCTGCTCTCGCGCTGGGCCTGCGTGTTCGGCACCCCAGCGTGCCAGGGCATCGAACCGGGCCGCGGCGACGACGGTTGCTGCACCCACGGCGCGTTCCTCTCCGACGCCGACGACCGCAAGCGCCTGAAGAAGGCTGTCAAGCTGCTGACCGCCGAGGACTGGCAGCTGCAGCGGAAGGGCCTCGGCAAGAAGGGATACCTGGAGGAGGACGACCTCGAGGGCGAACCGTCACTCCGCACGCGGCGGGTGGACGGTGCCTGCGTGTTCCTCAACCGGCCCGGCTTCGCGGGCGGAGTGGGCTGCGCGCTGCACGCGATGGCCCTGCGCACCGGGCGCGAGCCGCTCACCGTGAAGCCCGACGTGTGCTGGCAGCTACCCATCCGGCGTACGCAGGAATGGATCTCGCGACCCGACGGCGTCGAGATCCTCAAGACCGTGATCACCGAGTACGACCGACGCGGCTGGGGCCCGGGCGGCGCGGATCTGCAGTGGTACTGCAGCGGTTCGCCGGACGCGCACGTGGGCGCGCAGGAGGTGTTCCTCAGCTACGGCCCCGAGCTGACGGAGCTGATCGGCGCGCCGGCATACGAGGTGCTGGCGGAGGCGTGCGTCGCGCGGCGCGACCGGCTGCTCGCGGTGCACCCGGCCACTGCGGCCGCCACTGAGCGCCTCGACTACGACGTGAAATACCTTGAGATATAAGGATTTTCACGCCTCCGGGATGGTAGTGAGCTCGCTCCGCGTGCGGCGCAGCCGCCCCGCCTTCAGCTCGTAGTACGACATGGCCGTGAGCGGCGGCGAGTAGGCGTGCACCGACAGCGTGGGCGGCAGCGCGGATGCGGTGTCACCGGCGCGACCGAGGGTGGCGGAATCGAGGGTGGCGGAATCGGGGGTGGCGGAATCGGGGGTGGCGGAATCGGGGGTGGCGGAATCGAGGGCGGCGGGATGCCGCGCGACGTCGTGCACCCACCCGAGCGGGAACGCCGCACGCCCGCCCTCGTCGATGCGACGTGTGCACATCCGCGTTCCGCGCCAGCTCAGCTCGCGCAGCGAGCCCGACACCACCGTCAGCGCCCCCAGCGAGCCGGCATGGTCGTGCAGTTCCGTCGACCGCTCGGGTACCCAGGAGATCAGCCAGACGTCCACGTCGTCGTCGCTGTGCAGCCGCTCGGCCCAGCGCTCGGTGCGCGGCCAGACGTCCGGGCCCCTGCGGCGTCCGGCACGCACGTCGTCGGCGAACTCACCGGTCAACCGGAGCAGATCCGTCGTGGTCAGGCTCGTCGGGGCGAACACGCTGGTCATGGCGGTCAGTGTCCGCCCGCGCGCGGGGGGCCGGAAGGGTTGCGGTCAGCGGGAACCGAACGGCCGCAGTCCAGAACTCGGCTGTAGCGGTCGACCAGGCCTCGTGTGGGGCATGCCGACCCACACCAACCGAGATCCTGACCACGCGCCGGATCAGACCACGCCGGCGGCCCGCATCGCCTGGTAGCCGCCGACCACGTCGGTCGCGTTCGGCAGGCCCACCGCCTGCAGGGATGCCGCCGCCAGCGACGACGCGTAGCCCTCCGAGCACAGGATCAACCACCGGGTGTCCGCGGAGCCCGCCTCCGGGATCCGCGCGTCCGACGCGGGGTCGAGGCGCCACTCGAGCACGTTGCGCTCGATCACGAGCGCCCCGGGGGCCTGTCCCTCGGCGGCGCGCTGCGCGGCGGGCCGGATGTCCACCAGTACGGCACCGTCGGCGACAGCGGACGGGACGTCCGCGGCCTCGACGCGGTCCAGGGTGGCGCGCGCCGCGGCCAGGACGGTGTCGATGCCGGGCACGTCGGCCCTCCGCGCCGTCACGGCTCGAGCTTGTAGCCGAGGCCGCGGACGGTGACCAGGTGCTTCGGGTTCGCGGGGTCGCCCTCGATCTTGGATCGCAAGCGCTTGACGTGCACGTCGAGGGTCTTGGTGTCGCCCACGTAGTCGGCGCCCCACACGCGGTCGATCAGCTGGCCGCGGGTGAGCACCCGGCCGCTGTTGCGCAGCAGGTACTCGAGGAGGTCGAACTCCTTGAGCGGCAACGTGATCGTCTCGCCGTTCACCGTCACCACGTGTCGCTCGACGTCCATCCGCACCGGGCCGCCCTCGAGGACGCCGTCGTCCACGTCGTCCGGACCGCCGCTGTCGGCGCCACGCCGCAGCACCGCGCGGATGCGCGCGATCAGCTCGCGGGCCGAGTACGGCTTGGTCACGTAGTCGTCGGCACCGAGCTCGAGGCCGACCACCTTGTCGATCTCGCTGTCGCGGGCGGTCACCATGATCACCGGCACCGACGAGCGGGCGCGCAGCGCCTTGCACACGTCGGTGCCACTCATGCCGGGGAGCATCAGGTCCAGCAGCACGATGTCGGCACCGTTGCTGTCGAACTGACGCAGCGCCTCGGCACCGTCGCCCACGACCGTGGTCTCGAACCCCTCCTTGCGGAGCAGGAACGCGAGCGGGTCGGCCAACGACTCCTCGTCTTCGACGATCATCACGTGCGTCACTGAAGCACCTCTTCATCACTGTGGTTCGGCGCGGAACGTCGCCCGTCCGGTCGGGTGTCCGGTGCAGGGGCTTCGACACCACGACTGTCCGCGGTGTCGGCGAGCGGGCCGGCCGCAGGCAGTACCAGTGTGAACGTCGAACCCGTGCCCGGCTTACTCCAGAGCCTAATGGTGCCGCCGTGGTTGGCTGCGACGTGCTTGACGATGGCCAATCCGAGGCCGGTCCCGCCGGTCATCCGGGAGCGGGCCTTGTCGACGCGGAAGAACCGCTCGAACACCCTCTCCTGGTCCTCGGGCGCTATACCGATGCCGCGGTCGGTGACAGCGATCTCGACCATGGTACGGCCACCCGCGACCCGAACGCGGCGGCTGATCGACACGGCCGTGTTCTGCGGCGAGTACGCGATCGCGTTCGAGATCAGATTCGACAGGGCGGTCAGCAGGAGGGTGTCGTCGCCGGTCACCTCGAGCCCGGAAGGGTCGTCGACGATGATGGAGATGTTGTGGGCCTCGGCGGTCACCTGCGCTCGTGTCACGGCCTCGCCGACCACGTCGTCGACGTCCACCACCCCCAGATCGGGTAGCTTCTCGGCACCCTGCAGACGAGACAGCGCGATCAGCTCGTTCACCATGTTGCCCATGCGCGTCGTCTCGGAGAGCACGCGGGATCCGAAGTGCGTCACGGCGTCCGGGTCGTCCACGGACTCGAGCAGCGCCTCGGCCAGCAGACCGATCGCGCCCACGGGCGTCTTCAGCTCGTGAGAGACGTTGGCCACGAAATCGCGGCGCGTCGCCTCCATCCGCCGGTTCTCGGTGTCGTCGTCGGCGTAGACGACCGCGTATCGCTCGCGGTCGGCGCCGTCGAGCGGGGTGGCGGGGGCCCCGGCACCGTCGGGCGGGGCGGCCTGGACGATCTCGACCCGGCAGCGCACGGCGACGGACGTGCGATCGGGGTCGGCGCGGGTGGCGATCACGTCGACACCGGTGGGTTCACCGGTGTCGAGCGCGCGCCGGGCGGCCGCCCACACGCGCTCGTCCAGCAACTGCTCGCGCACCAGGCCGAACTCCTCGGCGCGGCGGTTGAACAGGATGACGTCACGGAACCGGTCGACCACCACCAGGCCGGTCGGCGAGCCGCGGACCACGGCATCGAGCAGCTCGCCGATGCTCATGCGGGTGGGCGCGGACGGCTGCGGGGCGGGGCGGGGGGGCATCAGACGACGAGCCAGCAGGACGAGGGCCGCGCCCAACAGGGCGGCAGCAACGCACCAGGCGATCGTCACGCTGCATGATCCTACGACAGACGGCCGTCGACCCGCGATATGTGCGACTCTGGACGCGAGCGGCGAGAGATCGAGCAGGGGACGGGAGGGCTCGACATGACCGACGGTGACCAGCTCGCTCCCGGCACCGATGTGTCGGGCTATCGGGTGGTCCGACTGTTGGGGTCGGGCGGCATGGGCGAGGTGTACCTGGTCGAGCACCCGAGGCTGCCGCGGCGGGACGCCCTGAAGCTGCTCAGTCGCCGGGTGAGCGGCGACGCCGAGTTCCGCGAGCGGCTGGTCGGCGAGTCCGACATCCTTGCGCGGCTGCACCACCGCAACATCATCCGTGTCTACGACCGCGGCGAGTTCGACGGCCGGCTGTGGATAACGATGGAGTACATCGATGGGGTCGACGTGGGCGCCCTGCTGACGAACGGGCCCCTACGGGTCGACCAGGTGATCGCGGTGGCCGACGGTGTGGCCGCCGCCCTCGACTACGCGTGGACCCGACACCGCGTGGTGCATCGGGACGTCAAGCCCGCCAATATCCTGGTCTCGCTGGGCGCCGACGGCGCGGTCGAGGAGGTGTCGCTGGCGGATTTCGGGATCGCGCGGGCCGCGGGCGTGGCCGCCGACGGTGCCGGCGCGCCCGGCACCGTCGGCTCGGGCTCGAGCGGATCGGGTTCCGGCGTGACCGCAGGGACGTTCGCCTACCTCGCGCCGGAGGTGTTCGACGACCACGTGACCGACGTGCGCACCGACGAGTACGCACTGGCCTGCACGGTCTTCGAGATGCTCACCGGCCGACGGCTGTTCACCTCGCGGACCGCCGCCGCGCTGATGCGGGACCACCTGCTGGCGCCGCCACCGTCCGTCTCCGCGGTGTCCCGGCTGGTGCCGCCCACAGTCGACGTCGTGCTGGCGCGGGCCCTCGCCAAACGGCCGGAGCAGCGATATCCGACCTGCGCGCAGTTCAGCGCCGATCTGCGCGCCGCGCTGCGCACCGGCCCGGCGCCGACCCTCCCAGCACCCCCGCACCCGGCTCACCCGACGGCGGGCGCCGGCGTCGCTCCGGCGTGGCCGTCTTCCGCGCAGGTGCCGCAGGTCCAGCCGTTCGCAGCCCGGCCGGCGGCCCCGCAGTACCAGGCACCACCTGCGCAGCAGCATCCGGCACCGTCGGGCCGCCAGCAGGCCTCGCGCCTGCCCGCGCTCGCGATCTCGGTCGCGGTGGCGGCGAGCATTGCTGTGATCGCGCTGATAGTGGTGCTGCTGGTCGGCTGATCGCGGACCGACGACCTGGATCAGCCGACCGCGACCAGGTCCGAGTACTCGGGGTGCTTCTGGATGTACGCGGCCACATACGAGCACACCGCGCGCGCCTGCCTCCCCTGGTTCCGGATGTCCTCCAGCGCGAACCTGGTCAGCTGCGACGCATACCCACGCCCCTCGTACTCGGCCTCCACGACCGTGTGCGTGAGCACCCGCACCTCGATCTCGTCGAGGTAGTCGATGAAGCCCGCGCGCTCACCGTCGACCGTGAGCACGTATCGCTCCTCCTGCGGGGAATGGGTCACCTGCACGTCCGCCATCGATACCTCCCGAAGTATGTGGTCCGTGCCACAACGTTAGTCGTGGACACCGGACCTAACCCGTCAGAAACCTGTGCCGAACCTGATAACCGTGAGTGCGACGGTTCTACTTCGCGCCCTGGTTCGCGACGGCCGCGGCGCCGGCCGCCGCGGCCTCGGGGTCGAGGTACTCGCCGCCGGGGTTGGCGACGGTGCCGTCCTCGTTGAAGTGGTACACCAGCGGGATGCCGGTGGGGATGTTGAGCCCGGCGATGTCCTCATCCGAGATGCCGTCGAGGTACTTGACCAATGCACGCAGCGAGTTGCCGTGCGCGGCAACGAGAACGGTCTTACCCTCGGCCACGACCGGCTCGATAACGGCCTGGTAGTAGGGCACGAACCGCTTGACCACGTCGAGCAGACACTCGGTGAGCGGGACCTGCGGGAGGTTGGCGTATCGGGGGTCGCCGGTCTGGCTGTACTCGTTGGTCGGGTCGATCGCGGGCGGCGGGGTGTCGTAACTACGGCGCCACAGCATGAACTGCTCGTCGCCGAACTGCTCCTTGATCTCGGCCTTGTTGAGCCCCTGCAGCTTCCCGTAGTGGCGCTCGTTGAGGCGCCAGTCGCGGATGACGGGGATCCAGAGCCGGTCGGCGGCATCCAGCGCCAGGTCGGCGGTCGTGATCGCGCGCCGCAGCAGTGAGGTGTACACCACGTCAGGCAGCAGGCCCCGCTCCTTGAGCAGCTCTCCGCCGCGGGTCGCCTCGCCGCGCCCCTTGTCGGTCAGGGCCACGTCCACCCACCCGGTGAACTGGTTGGACGCGTTCCACTCGCTCTCGCCGTGGCGCAGCACGATCAGGGTCCCGTAAGTCATGCGGGTCAGCATAATGGGCCGCCTCCAGCGCGGCGCGGGATCTGGTGGCAGGCCGGCGAACGCCGGCCTGGCTCCGCACGGGGAGACGGCGCTGAGATCGACAGAATTTCTTCGGGCCCGGATACCGCGACCTGGGCATTCGTTCCCGGGGCCCGAAAAATTCTGTCGATCTCAGGCGGCACTCGGGATGCCTACCGCTGCGCGTCGCGCCAGCGCAGCAGGGCGTCGATCACCGAGTAGTCGTAGTCCGGCGCATGGAGGTTCACGGTGAACTGCGTGACCCCCTCGGCGAGCAGCGCGTCGGCGAGCGCGACGACCTCGTCGGGGTTGTCGCCACGCAGGCCCACGGACCGCTCGATCTCGGCGGGGTCGCGGCCCACGTCTGCGCAGTGCCGCCCGAGGATCTCGGCCTTGCGGCGGTAGCTCTCGACGTCCACGAAATAGTGCCACGTGGCCGCATACTCGGCGACGAGGCGCAGCGTCTTCTTCTCGCCGCCACCTCCGATCAGGATCGGGATGTCGCGCAGCGGAGCAGGATTCAGCTTGCCCCAGCGGGCCGTGATCCGGGGCAGGGCCGCGCCTAGGTCGTCGAGGCGACTGCCGGCGGTGCCGAAGTCGTAGCCGTACTCGATGTAGTCGCGCTCGAACCAGCCGGAGCCGATGCCGAGGATCAGCCGGCCGCCGGAGATGTGGTCGACGGTGCGCGCCATGTCGGCGAGCAGGTCGGGGTTGCGATAGCTGTTGCACGTGACCAGGGCGCCGATCTCGACGTGGGAGGTCTGCTCGGCCCAGGCGCCGAGCATGGTCCAGCACTCGTAGTGGGTGCCGTCGGGGTCGCCACTGAGCGGGTAGAAGTGGTCCCAGTTGTAGACGATGTCGACGCCGGACTGATCGAGCCGCGCGACGTTGTCACGGATGGCCTGGTAGCCGGAGTGGTGTTGGGGGACGAACTGAACTCCGATTCGAATACTCTTGGTCACGGGAATCCACCCTATGCCGCAATCCGGTGACCGCGCAGGACGCCAGCCGCTACCAGCAGCGCGATCAGCACGCCCGTCCCGACCGCGGCCACGATGCCCGCCCAGCCGCCGGCGGTGTACGCCAGGCCCGCCGCCGCACCCACCACAGACGAGCCGACGTAGTAGCAGAACAGGTAGGCCGACGACGCCTCGGCGCGGTGCTCGGTGGCGAGCGATCCGACCCAGCCGCTGGCGACGCTGTGCGCGCCGAAGAACCCGGCCGTGAGCACGACGGTGCCGGCCAGCAGCGTCGGGAGGAAGTCGGGCAGCGTGAGCAGCAGCCCGAGGCCCATGCACGCGATCGAGGCGAGCAGCACCGTGCGGCGCCCGATGCGGTCGGCGAGGCGCCCGGCCCGGCCCGACGACCAGGTGCCGGCGAGGTAGATGAGGAACACCAGGCCCACGACCGCCGACGGCAGGTGGAACGGCGCGGCGAGCAGGCGGAAGCCGAGGTAGTTGTAGGCGCTGACGAATCCGCCCATCAGCAGGAAGGCGAGCAGGAACAGCACCCCCAGCGCGGGCCGGCGCACGTGTCCGGCCACGTTACGCACCGTCGCTGCGACCGAGACACACTGCGGCACATGGAATCTCGATGGCGGAAGCAACCGGACCAACACGACGGTCAGGATGGCTGCCGCGATCGCGAAGACCTCCATGGCCCAGCGCCAGCTGAGCACATCCAGCCCGCACGCGGTGACCACCCGGCCCAGTAGGCCGCCGATCGTGGTGCCCGCGACGTATCGCCCCATCGCGCCGCCGAGGTCGCGGCCGTCCACCTCCTCCGCCAGGTAGGCCATCGCGACCGCGGGGACACCGGCCAGCGCCACACCCTGCACCGCACGGAGCGCCAGCAGCACACCCATCGACGGGGCGAGCGGCACCAGTAGGCCCAGGATCACCGACGCGACCGCCGACGCGATCATCACCGGCGTCCGGCCGTACCGCTCCGATAGGGCGCTGACCGGGATGATCGTCAGCGCCAGCAGGCCGGTGGTCACCGACACCGCGAGCGCCGAGACCGCCGGCGCCACACCGAACACATGCGTCAGCTCCGGCAGCACGGCCTGCGTCGAGTACATCGAACCGAACGTGGTGAGTCCTGCGACGAACAGGGCGAGCGTCACGTGCCGGTAGTCACGCGTGCCACTACGCAGGGGCTGGACCTGGTTCTTATCGACGGTGGCGGTCATGTTCTCAGGGTCCCCCAGCACCATCGATGTGTGAAATACATTGATCTCGGCAATGTGATAGACGGGACGCATGACTGCAGGCGGCGCACACCGATGAACGTCCGAGACGACCTCGTGAGATTCATCACCCTCGCCGAGCACGGCCACGTCACCGACGCCGCCACCGAGCTCGGGGTCACCCAGCCGACTCTCTCCCGCATGCTGGCGCGGCTCGAAGCCGACGTCGGTGCGCCGCTGTTCGACCGGATGCACGGACGCCTGGTGCTCAACGCCGCCGGAGAGGTGTACCTCGAGCACGCGCGTCGCGCCCGCGTCGAGCTGGACGCCGCGCGCGCCGCGATCGCCGACCTCGCGAGCCCGTCGCTGGGCACCGTCCGGCTATCGTTCCTCCATTCGTTCGGCGTGGCCCTGGTTCCCCGGCTGGTGTCGGGTTTCCGACGCGGCGAGCCGCGGGTGACGTTCCGGCTATCGCAGTTCGCGGCCGGCACGGTGACCGAGCAGGTGGTGGCCGGCGAGGCAGACCTCGCAATCGTCTCGCCGCGGCCCACGACCGCGTCGGTGGCGTGGAGCCTGCTGCGTCGGCAGCGACTGGCCCTCGCGGTTCCCGCCGACCATCCACTCGCCGGCCGCGCCACGGCGCACCTGGCCGACGCCGCCGACGCCGACTTCATCACCATGTACCCCGAGTTCGGCATGCGCCGGATCCTCGAGGAGCGCTGTGCCGCTGCGGGTTTCCGGCCGCGGATCACGTTCGAGACGTCGGAGCTGTTCACCATCGCCGGGCTGGTCGCGGCGGGGCTGGGCGTCGCACTGATGCCCGTGGAGTCCGACCCGTTGCTACCGCCGGGCCTGGTGCTGGTCCCGCTGTCCGGCCCGGCGCCCACCCGCGAGGTCGGCATCATCTGGCGGCCCGACGTGCCGCTCCCTAGGGCGGTGCGGGCGTTCCGCGACTACGCCCTGGCCGAGGCGCAGGGGCGAGAGGCGCAGGGGCGAGAGGCGCAGGGCTGAGCGGTCGGCTCCTCGGTTCCACGGCCACGGCATCGCCTCCACGGCTGTGCCGACACCCTCCCGCCGCGATCCCGACCGCTACGTCCGGACGGCGACGGCGAAGATCCGCCGGAACGGCAGCACCGTGACCGGTTCCCCACCGATCTCGCTCTGCGGATAGGCCTCCCGCAGCGCCGCCTTGTACTGCTCGACGAACGCGGGGCGGTCGGCGTCCGACAGCGCCTGCAGGTAGGGGCGGGCGCCGGTGCCGGACACCCATTCGAAGACGGCGTCCGGGCCGAGCAGCACGTGGCAGTACGTGGTCTCCCAGGCATCGACCGTCCAGCCGGGGCGGGCGAGGTCCGCGAGATATTCGGATGCGGTGGCCACCTCCAGCGGCCGCACATCGGTGATACCGAACCGCGCGCCGATCTCCCGCAGCAGCACGTGCGAGGGCGCGATGAAGTTACCCGGCACCTGGAACGCGAAGGCGCGCAACGCGGCGTCGGCGAGGCGCGGCAGCAGGGCCCGGTGCCCCGCCACCCACTGCAGGGTCGCGTTGGAGACCACCAGATCGGCACTACCGTGCCACTTTGCGAGGTCGCCCACCTCGAACTCCACCCCGGGTGCGGCGGCACGCGCCCGCTCGATCATCTCCGGGCTGGAGTCGACCCCGCGAAGCGCCGCCCCGGGCCAGCGCCGCTGCAGCGGCGGGACGTCGTTGCCGGGGCCACAGCCCAGGTCGACGATCGTGGCGGGGTCGACGACCGGGATCCGCGCGAGGAGGTCGATGAAGGGGCGAGTGCGTTCGTCCCCGAACTCGAGATACTTGCCGGGGTCCCACTGATGCTCGGATGTGCTCACGACTCCACTGTGCCATCGAGACTGTGCCATCGGGCTACGCTGACGCACCGTGGATGATTCGGTGTTGGAACTGCACGGCGTCGATCTGGTGCGCAGCGGGCGGGCGCTGCTCTCCGGAGTCGAGTTGACGGTGCACCGCGGCGAGCACTGGGTGCTGTTGGGCGCCAACGGCGCCGGCAAGTCCACGCTGCTCGGGCTGTGCGGGGCGATCACCCACCCGACCCACGGCACCGTCGACGTCCTGGGCAAGCGACTCGGCCGCGTCGACATGCGCGAGCTGCGCACCCACATCGGCCACGTCAACCCGCGGCACCGGTTGGACGTCCCGCTCCCGGTCCGGGACGTGGTCTTGACGGGCCTGACCAACACTCCCGAGTTCCCGCCCCGCTGGGCACCCACCCCCGCGCAGCGGGTCCACGCCGACGAACTCATCGACGCCCTCGGCATGGCGCGGCACGCCGAATCCGTCTGGCCCACACTCTCCCAAGGCGAACGCGGCCGCGCACTCATCGCACGGGCCTTGATGGCCGAACCCGCCCTACTCTTGCTCGACGAACCCGCCACCGGCCTCGACCTCGCCGCCCGCGAACGCCTGCTGACCGCCGTCGACGCCGCCCGCCACGCCCACCCCGACCTCGCCTCCATCCTCGTCACCCACCACCTCGAGGAGATCCCCGTGACCACCACCCACGCCCTGCTCATCCGCGACGGCATCATCACCGCCGCCGGGCCCGTAGGTGACGTGCTCACCACCGCCCGGATCAGCGAGGCCTTCGACCACCCCATCACCATCACCCGACAGAACGGCCGATGGAACGCCACCGCCTGAACCTCGACGAACAGTGGTGAGGCTCGGTTTCAGTCCACCACGGACACAGTCCTGACGAAACGCGCTAGGGCAGCCGGATCGCGATCCCGGTCGAACTGCTGCAACAGCCGCACGTATTCGGCCTTGTCGACGTTCCAGTCGTATGTCGCCGGCGGGTACTCGTCGTCCTGCACGGCGAGGAACACCAGGTCAGCGAGCAGCCTGGTCGTCCTGCCGTTACCGTCGACGAACGGATGGATCCGCACGGTCTCGGCATGAACGGCGATGCCGAACTCATGGGCCGTCCAATCGGTGGTGTTCGTCCATCGCCACACCAACGTGTCCAGGCCGGCCCGGAGTTCGACGGCAATCAGATTCGGGTCGATACCAATGGTCGCCTCCCGACGCCTGAGCCGACCTGCCCATTGCCAGATGTCCCCGTAGAGATCAGCGTGCAACTCGCGGAGGAAGTGATCGGTGGCCAGGTCCTCGACGTGGAGATCGCCGTCCAGTACTGATCGGATCAGGGTGTCCGTGACCACACGCTGGGCTGCTTGCTCGAGGTCGTAGACATCGATCTTGTCGGGAGTGTCACCCACGACACCGCGGGCCTCCGCCGTCAACGCTCGAGCGTCTTCTTCCGATAGCGGAGTCTCGCCATATCCCGGATCGACCGGCATCAAGACCGCTTGTGGCGTGCCTCGATCGCAGCCACGAAGCGCTGCGCCTTCACCGATCGACGGAACCCAGCCGGAACGGTCCGGTTCTCGAGCCGTGCCGATGCACTGGTCGACCGCGTCGCGGTCCTGCGGATCGCCTCGTCCGACACCTGCCGCGACCTATCTGCCCTCCCGGTTGTGCTCATGGGTTGATTCTAGACGCTTCCACCTACCATTGCCCCAGGTCACGACATGGGCGGCAGGCGATCAACCGCCCGGGTCGGCCCCAGCGGGATCGCGTCTGTGGATGTCCGCGGGCTACACAGCGATGGCACTGACAATAGGGGGTCTTAACGACTTGCTAGCAAGTCGACCTTGCTCGGGTTGTGCGGCGCCGTCACCCACCCCACGCGCGGCACCGTCGACGTGCTCGGCAAACGCCTCGGCCGCATCGACATGCGCGAACTCCGCACGCACATCGGGCATGTCAACCCGCGGCACCGGGTCGACGTGCCACTCACCGTGCGCGACGTGGTACTCACCGGCCTCACCAACACCCCCGAGTTCCCGCCCCGCTGGGCGCCGACGGTGCCGCAGCGCGCACACGCCGACGAGCTCATCGACGCCCTCGGCATGTCGAAGCACGCCGAATCCGTCTGGCCCACACTCTCCCAAGGCGAACGCGGCCGCGCACTCATCGCACGGGCCTTGATGGCCGAACCCGCCCTACTGCTGCTCGACGAACCCGCCACCGGCCTCGACCTCGCCGCCCGCGAACGCCTGCTGACCGCCGTCGACGCTCGCCCGCCACGCCCACCCCGACCTCGCCTCCATCCTCGTCACCCACCACCTCGAGGAGATCCCCGTGACCACCACCCACGCCCTGCTCATCCGCGACGGCATCATCACCGCCGCCGGCCCCGTCGAGAACGTGCTCACCACCGCCCGGATCAGCGAGGCCTTCGACCACCCCATCACCATCACCCGACAAGGCGGCCGATGGAACGCCGCCGCCTGATAGCGGACAGAAACCGACCGCAATACGGGGTGTACTTCATGTACCGCCCGGCCGGCCCGGGCACCGCAGACAAGGAGTCGACCATGCCGTTCCACCCCACCGCTGCCCCCACCGAGCGCGCCGGCCTACGCGCCTACCTCGCACAGCAGCTCGCAGGCGTCCGAAACGTCTCCTTCGGCCTCACCGAGGAGCAGATCCGGCTCGCGCCGACCCGGTCCACGCTCACCATCGGCGGACTGCTCAAGCACGTCATGAACTGCACCGAGGGCTGGATCGAGCGGATCGAGGCCGCGCCCGCCGCGCCCGCGCCGAAGAGCATCGACGACGCAGAGATCACATACCTCGACGACTTCGTCGTGTCCGACGCCGACACGCTCGAGTCGATCCTCGCGCGCTTCGACGCGGTGACCGCCCGTGCCCTCGGCGCGATCGACACCGTCGACCTCGAGGTCGCGGTGCCGGTCCCCGACGCTCCGTGGTTCCCGAAGGACGTCTCGTCGTGGACGGCACGCTGGGTGATCCTGCACCTGGTCGAGGAGGTCGCCCGGCATGCCGGGCACGCCGATATCACGCGCGAGAACATCGACGGTGCAACGATGTACGAGCTCACCGCGGCCGCAGAAGGGCTCGGCGACCAGCCGTTCCTCAAAGCCTGGCGGCCGCCGGCGCGGGCGTAGCCGGAGCGATGTGACACGGTGGGCTGGTGCCCGAACCGCTGCAGCCCACCAAGATCACCGCCCCGCTCCTGCATGGGGCGGCCGAGCTCGAGCCGACGGCGCGGGGCCTGCGTGTGCACCGCCTCCCCGCGCGGGCGCGGGCCCGATCCGATGATCGGCAGCTGGCCATGGTCGAGGCGCAGCCGGCCGGCGTTCGGCTGGTGCTGCGGACCCGGGCGACGGTGCTCGAGCTCGACGCCGTCCGCACGCGGCCCGCCTACCGAGGCGTGGCGCCGCGCCCCGACGGTGTATACGACCTCGTCGTCGACGGCCGGCTCGCGGCCCAGGCGACCGCATCCGGCGGCGATGTCCTACTCATGGACATCACCGCCGGGACCGCGGAGACGATCCCCGGGCCCGTCGGCACCGTCCGCTTCGCGGGCCTGCCCGACGGTGACAAGACCATCGAGCTGTGGTTGCCGCACAACGAGATCACCGAACTGGTCGCGCTGCGCACCGACCGTCCCGTCACGCCCGTCGCGGTGACGTCCCCCGTGTGGCTGCACCACGGGAGCTCGATCAGCCAGGGCTCCAATGCCGTGCACCCGACGGGGACGTGGCCGGCGATCGCCGCGCGACTCGGCGGCGTCGATCTGATCAACCTCGGATTCGGCGGCGCCGCGCTGCTCGACCCGTTCACGGCGCGCGCGATGCGGGACACCCCCGGCGATCTGATCAGCGTCAAGATCGGCATCAACCTGGTGAACGCCGACCTGATGCGGCTGCGGGCGTTCGGACCCGCGGTGCACGGCTTCCTCGACACCATCCGGGACGGGCATCCGACGACGCCGCTGGTGGTGGCGTCGCCCGTGTACTGCCCCATCCACGAGGACACCCCCGGCCCAGGTGTGCCGGACTTCGCGGACGGCACGATGCGCTTCCGTGCCTCGGGCGATCCCGCCGACGTGGCGCGGGGCCGCTTGACGCTCACCGTGATCCGGCGCGAGCTGCGAGAGATCGTCTACCGACGCGCCGCCGAGGACCCGAACCTGCGGTACGTGGACGGACTCGACCTCTACGGCCCCGGCGACCACGACACGTATCCCCTCGCAGACAACCTGCACCCCGGGCCCGAGGCGCACCGGTTGATCGGCGAGCGGTTCGCCGCGGCGGTGTTCGCCGGCTACTGACCGTTCAGCGGGGGCCGATTGACGCGGAGCGGCAGCCACCAGCGCGGCGATGCAGTATCGATCCCGCCTACGCAGTCGAGTGTCCTATGACGTCGCGGCCTGTGCGGCCCGCCCCCGCCGAGGGACGCAGGCGCGCCGCTCACGCCGCGGTTTCAGCGGTTACACGTGAGGTCGAGACGGTCCGATGGCCGATCCGGGATCAGCCGGCCGCCTCGGCCGCGGCCGCGCCGCCGATGCGCTCCTCGAGCAGCAGCGTGACCGCGTCGGTCAGGTGGGAGACCTGCTCGCGCAGTTCCCTGATCTCGCTCTCCGCGGCCGACGGTGCCTCCGGGGAGGGCTCGTCCGCCGCGACCGTCGGGCCCGATTCGTCCGGCGAGCCGATGCGCGCCCCACTGAGACCTACGACGTTCTGCGCGACGCCGACAGGCGCGCGCATCAGGTCGGCGAAGAAGTTCGACGATCCGGGGCGGCTCTTCGCGCGCCGGCGCAGCACCTGCGCGAGCACCTCGTCGGTCCGGTCGACGCCACCGTCGTGGTCCCGCACGGCGATCCGCCTTCCCGACTCGAGCAAGGCGGCGATCTCGTCGAGCGTGGTGAATCTGCGGCGTGCGGAGTCGTACAGCTTGCGGTTCGCGTAGCGCTTGATCAGGTACGGATCGTTCTCGGCCATCGTGCTCTCCTGACGGGGGTGGAGGGATGCGCAGTCGCCGACCGGGCACGCGCAGCGAGGATCGCCCGGAACGAGCGATCTCGTCCCGGGCGATCGTCGCCCGCCCGACTTCGGGTCACTTGCCCGAGCGGACCTTGCTCAGCTTGTCGACCTGCTTGTTCAGCGCCTTCGTCTGCTTCTTCAGCGTCTTACGCAGGTCTGTGTCGATGACACCGTTGGCGCGCTTGCGGGCACCCTTCTCGGCCTTCTTCGCATCGGCGAGGACGTCGTCCACCAGCACCTTGGTCGAGTCGACGACCGAGGACAGGTAGTTGGTCAACGTCGAGGTCGAGGTGATGGTGTTCTTCTTCTCGGACTTCTTGGTGGCGGCCTTGCTCATGATTCGACTCCTTTGTCGATAGTGGGGTACTACGTGGAGGTATTCGTGCTGCGAGGCCGAAGCCCCGCCGGCATCACTTGCCCGAGCGGATGGTGCTCAGCTTCTCGACCTGCTTGTTCAGCGCCTTCGTCTGCTTCTTCAGCGTCTTACGCAGGTCCGCGTCGACGACACCGTTGGCGCGCTTGCGGGCACCCTTCTCGGCCTTCTTCGCATCGGCGAGGACGTCGTCCACCAGCACCTTGGTCGAGTCGACGACCGAGGACAGGTAGTTGGTCAACGTCGAGGTCGAGGTGATGGTGTTCTTCTTCTCGGACTTCTTGGTGGCGGTCTTGCTCATGATTCGACTCCTTTGTCGATAGTGGGGTACTACGTGGAGGTATTCGTGCTGCGAGGCCGAAGCCCCGCCGGCATCACTTGCCCGAGCGGATGGTGCTCAGCTTCTCGACCTGCTTGTTCAGCGCCTTCGTCTGCTTCTTCAGCGTCTTACGCAGGTCCGCGTCGGCGATGTCGTTGATGCGCTTGCGGGCACCCTTCTCGGCCTTCTTCGCATCGGCGAGGACGTCGTCCACCAGCACCTTGGTGGAGTCGACGACCGAGGACAAGAAGGTCGTGAAGATGGCCTTGTCGTCGGTGGACTCGGTGGTAGCCGGGAGGGTAGCGGTCTGGGTTGCCATGCTGGGCTCCTTCGTCGAGGTGTGTGTCGAACGTTTTCGTTTGTTACGCGATTGCGTAATTAAGAGATTACGCATCAGGGCAATCATTACGCAACGCGTTGTGACGCACTTCACACAGTGGCCCGGCGGCGCTTGACTTCGACCGCGCTCCAACTCCTACCGTGGTGGTCGTGACAACAGCACACGATCGACTGCGGACGCTGATCGACGCAGGAGCGGACCTCGCCGCGGGGAACGCACTCCCCAGCCTCGACGAGCTGCTCGCGGGGCCGGCCGGCGGGGGGCCGCTCACCGTCGCCGAGATGGCCGACCTGCTCGGCATCAGCGGTCACACACTGCGCTACTACGAGCGGATAGGGCTGGTGCGAGTGGACCGCGACGGCGCCGGACACCGTCGGTACTCCCGGCCCGCGATCGCACGGATCATGTTCGTCACGCGGCTTCGCCTGTCGGGCATGTCCATCGCACGGATCACCGAATACATCGGGCTCGTCGAGCAGGGCGCCGGCACCGAGCCCGCCCGGCTCGCCCTGCTGCGGGCGCACCGCGCCGCGGTGGCGGCGCAGATCGAGGAACTCGAGGCGTCCCTCGCGGTGATCGACTACAAGATCACCACCTACGGCGGCACGCTCGGCTCCTGTGACACCGGATCCATCGACGAAGGAGAACAGCAATGACAAACTCCGACAACGCGTTCCCGCAGCGAGTGATCGGCGACCTGACGGTCTCCGCGCTGGGCCTGGGCTGCATGGGCATGAGCCACGCGTACGGCCCAGCCGACCACGACGAGTCCATCGCCACCCTCAACGCCGCACTCGACGCTGGCGTGACGCTCCTCGACACCGCCGACATCTACGGCGTCGGCGCCAACGAGCGACTGCTCTCGGAGGTGCTCGCGACCAGGCGTGACGAGGTGGTGCTCGCCACCAAGTTCGGCTTCCTCCCAGGCGCCGACGGCCTGCCCGGCCGCGTGGACGGGCGCCCGGAGCGGGTCGCGGAGTGCGTCGATGCGTCGCTGACCCGCCTGGGCATCGGCACCATCGACCTGTACTACCTGCACCGCGTGGATCCGGCTGTGCCCGTGGAGGACACCGTCGGCGCCATGGCGGAACAGGTCGCCGCGGGCAAGGTCCGGCAGATCGGGCTGTCCGAGGCGTCGGCCGAGCAGATCCGCCGCGCCGCCGCGACGCACCCCATCGCCGCTCTGCAGAGCGAGTACTCGATCTTCACCCGCGGCGTCGAGGACGAGATCCTCCCTGCCGCACGGGAGGTCGGCGCAGCGCTGGTTCCGTTCAGCCCGCTCGGCCGCGGCATGCTCACGGGTTCGGCGGCCAGCACGACGGACCTGGCACCGGACGACTTCCGGCGCCGCCTGCCACGCTGGGAGGCAGCGAACCTGGAGTCTAATATGGCTGTCGTGCAACGTATCCGGGAGATCGCCGACGGTGCCGGCGCGAGCCCGGCACAGGTCGCGCTCGCCTGGGTGCTGGCGCAGGGCGACGACGTCGTCCCCATCCCCGGCACGCGCCGCCGCACCAACCTGGCCGACAACCTCGGCGCCGTGGACCTGGCCCTGACCGCGGAGCAGCTCGCGCAGCTGTCTGCACTCAGCGCCGCGGGCGACCGGTACGACGCCGCGCGGGCGGCGCAGGCCGCCAGCCGCTGACCCGCGCGGGTTTCATACCCCGGCTGGATCGTCCCCACCAAACATGTGCACCCATCCGTCGGTCGACGGGTGGGTGCACATGTTTAAAAACCCTGTCCGGTGGGCTTGTTCGCGAGCACGTACCGGTAGTAGTCGGCCAGCCGCAGCCGACCGGCGGCGGCATCGTCGACGACGACGGTGACGTGCGGGTGCAGCTGGAGCACCGAGGCAGGGCAGAAGGCCGTGACGGGCCCCTCGACGGCGGCCTGGACGGCCTCGGCCTTGCCGGCCCCGGTCGCGAGCAGCAGCAGGTGCCGCGCGCGCGAGATGGTGCCGAGCCCCTGCGTGAGCACATGGATCGGCACCTCGTCGATGGACTCGAAGAACCTGGCGTTGTCCTCGCGGGTCTGCTCGGTGAGCGTCTTGATCCGCGTGAGCGACGCGAGCGACGAGCCGGGCTCGTTGAATCCGATGTGGCCGTCCGTACCGATCCCCAGCAGCTGCACGTCGACGCCGCCGGCGGCGTCGATCGCCGCCTCGTACCGCTTCGCCTCTGCGAACACGTCCTCGGCGTTGCCGTCGGGACCGTGCACGTCGGCGTCGGGAAGGTCGACGTGCGAGGTGAACTCCCGCCGGATCACCGAGCGATAGCTCTCGGGGTGCGCGGCCGGGAGGCCGACGTACTCGTCGAGGTTGAACGAGACCGCCTGCGCGAAGCTGAGGTCCTCGTCGCGGTGGCGGCGGATCAGATCGGCGTAGGTGGCGAGCGGCGTCGAACCTGTCGCGAGTCCCAGCACGCTGGGTCCAGACCGGACGTAGTCGGCGACGATCCCAGCGGCGGTTGCGGCGACTTCTTCGGGGGTGCGACGGATCACGACTTCCATGCTGCTGATCCTAGGTAACCCGGCGCACCCAGCGGTGAGGCTCCGCGCAATCCGCGCGCCGCCCCTCAGTCCTGCGGGAACTCCGGCAGCAGGTGCTGGAACGGCACGAGGTTGGCGAGCGACTCGCCGCGGGCGACACGCCAGTCGAACTCCCGACGGATCGACTCCGAGAAGCCCAGCTCCAGCAGGACGTTGAAGTCGGCGTCGGCGGCCTCGAGCACCTGCCCCAGGACACGGTCGAGCTCGGCGTCGTCGAACGTCTCGACCGCGAACCGGCCGGTCAAGTAGATGTCGCCGGCGTCGTCCAGCGTGTATGCGACGCCGTACAGACGACGGTTGCGGCGCAACAGGTATCGGTACACGCCCTCGTGATTCTCGTCGGCGTGGCGGCACACGAACGCCTCCACCCGCACGCCGTGCTCGCCCACGGACAGCAGCGCCACGGTCTTCAGCTTCTTCTCGCCGGGGAGCTCGACGACGAAGTGCGCCGAGTCCCGTCCGGACTCCTCTTTGCGGGTGAAGTCGATCTGCCGCTCCGCCAGGGCCTGCTCGATCCGCCCGGCGAGGTCCTCGGCGCTCATCGCCGACCGCCCGCCGCGAGTGACAGCTCGTCGGGCGTCGGGTCGAGTGACAGCGACCGCGCGGGGCCGCGCCGCGCGGGCCCCGTCGACCGTGACCGCAGGTAGAGGCCACTCCCGCTCTGCCGGGCGGCTGCCTCGTAGCCGGCGAGCAGCCCGTCGACGGTGCCGGCCCACGAGAACCGCGCCGCGTGTGCCGCGGCGCCGGCGGCGAGCCGATCCCGCAGGTTCCGATCGGCGGTGAGGTCGGCCAGGGCGGCCGTCCAGGCGGCGTCGTCGTGCCCCTGCACGAGGCGACCCGAGACACCGTCTGCCACCGCGACCGACAGGCCGCCCACGTCCGCGGCCAGCACGGGCGTGCCGGCCGCCTGCGCCTCCACCGCCACCAGCCCGAACGACTCGTTGTAGCTGGGTACCACCACGAGGTCCGACGCCCGGTACACCTGTACCAGATCGTCGGGGGCCCGCGGCGGGAGGAAGGTCACGGAGTCGGTGATGCCGAGGTCGCGCGCCAGGCCGATCAGCGCGTCGGGTCGGTCCAAGCCGGACCCCGACGGGCCGCCCACCACGAGCACTCGGATCCGCCGCTCCGGGTGCGCGGCGATGAGCGGTGCCGCGGCGCGAAGTAGCAGGTCGGGGGCCTTCAGCGGCTGGATCCGGCCCACGAAGGTGAGCACCACCTCGTCGTCTGCCAGCCCCAACGCGGCGCGCGCGGCCGAACGTGAGCCGGGGGTGTAGCGGCGCAGGTCGGCCCCGGGGTGCACCACGTCGATACGACCGCGGGCCACGCCGTGCAGCCGCTCGAGTTGCCGGGCCTCCACGTCGGTGTTCACGATCAGCCGGTCGGCCTCGTCGGACACCTGCTGCTCGCCGATCACCCGCGCCGGCGGCTCGGCCGTGTCCCCCACGGCGAGCGCGGAGTTCTTCACGGCGGCGAGCGTGTGGGCGGTGTGCACCAGCGGCACTCCCCACCGGTCCCGCGCGAGCCAGCCCACCTGGCCGGACAGCCAGTAATGCGAGTGGATCAGGTCGAAGTAGCCCGGCTCCTGACGGGCCTCGGCGCGCAGCACGCCGGCCGCGAACGAACACAGCTGCGCGGGCAGATCGCGCTTGTCGAGCCCCTCGAACGGCCCCGCCACGACGTTGCGCACCCGCACGCCGGGCGCGGCGTCCACCACCGGCTCGTCCGACGATGCCGTTGCGCGCGTGAAGATCTCGACCTCGACACCGCGCCGGGCCAGTTCCAGCGAGGTCTGCCACACGTAGACGTTCATGCCGCCCGCGTCGCCGGTACCCGGCTGCGCCAGCGGGGACGTGTGCACCGACAGCACGGCGACCCGGCGCGGCGTGCGGATACGGCGTGGCGAGTCGATGCGGACGTATGACACGGCCCCCACTCTAATCGTGGTCCGCGGGGACCTGTATCGCGGCGAGCCCGACACCGTCGGCGAAGACGGCCAACTCGCCCGCGCACCGCCGTGGATCCTCGGCGAACGGGGCGTGCCCGCCACCGTCCCACCAGGACACGGTGGCGTCGGGAAGCACGGCGGCATGATGCTCGGCGACCGACGGTGACACGACGGCGTCGTCGGTGCCGTGCTGGATCAGCACCGGGAAGTGCCAGGTGGCCAGGTCACCGTCGTGGTCGACGGTACGCCGGAACAGCCCGCCCCGTACGTGCGGCGGAGTCGCGAGCGCCATCCCGAACTGCTGTTGGATGACGGTGCCGAACGCGGGGTCGGCGGGCATCATGCGCAGCCGGCCGAGGCCGGTGGCGGCCTTCCCCGGCTTCGCGGAGAGGGCGTCGGGTAGGGCGGCCACCATCGACTCGCCGACCACGCCGCCGGGGAAGGGTCCGTCCGCGCCGCCGCCGATCGACGTGATCGCCCCGATCAGGACGACGCCCGCGACGCCGTCGGTGCCGCGCTCGGCGAGGTGGTCGGCGATCACCAGGCCGCCGTACGACCAGCCGACCAGGATCACCGGCCCCTCGATCGCCGCCGCGGAACGCACCGCCGCGAGGTCGGCCGCCCACCGGTCGGAGCCGAATGCACCCGCGTCGACGGGGTCGGGCACCGACGAATAGCCGTGCCCGCGTAGGTCGAGCGCGACCACGCGATGACCGGACGCGGTCAGCGCCGCGACGAACCCGGGGCCCCACGACCGCGACGCCTCGGCCCACCCGTGGACGAGGAGGAGGGTGGGCTTGCCGCCGGGACCGCACGCGCCCGCGCCGGACGGGTGGTCGACATAGAACAGTTCGGTTCCGTCGTCGCTGAGGGCCAGACCGAGTCTCCGTCGCACTCGCCCGACATTACGCAGGTGTCAGCCGCGCGAGGCCCCGTCGACCCCCTCAAACATGTGCACCGTTTCGTCGACCTCACCGCTCAAACATGTGCACCTTTTCGTCGACATCGGGCCCGACGGAAGGGTGCACATGTTGAGAAACGGCCGACGGAAGGGTGCACATGTTGGGAAGGGAATGAAGCGGACTACAGTCCGGTTATAGTGTCGTCAGCATCAGCCGATCCCTCCCGAGGAGGACGACATGCCCGCCGTCACCGCAGACACCCTGACACTCCCCCGCATCGCGCCGTACCAGGCCGATCAGACCCAGCGCCCCGTGCGCTCCGTGACCACCGGCCCCCGCGGCCACGAGGGCCTCGGCTTCCCCGTGGTCCGCGCGTTCGCCGGCGTGTCCGCGCGCGACCTCGACCCGTTCGTCCACATGGACCAGATGGGCGAGGTCGACTACCAGCCCGGTGAGCCGAAGGGCACCGACTGGCACCCGCACCGCGGCTTCGAGACCGTGACCTACATGATCGACGGCCGGTTCGCCCACCAGGACAGCCACGGCGGCGGCGGCCTCATCGAGGACGGTGCCACCCAGTGGATGACCGCCGGCTCCGGCATCCTGCACATCGAGACGCCCCCCGCCGAGCTCGTCGAGTCCGGCGGCCTGTTCCACGGACTGCAGTTGTGGGTGAACCTGCCGAAGTCCGAGAAGTTCGCCACCCCGGCCTACCAGTCGATCGACGGTGGACAGGCGACCCTCGTGTCCAGCACCGACGGGGGCGCGCTCGTCCGGATCGTCGCCGGCGAGCTCGACGGTCACGCCGGGCCGGGTGCCACCCGCACGCCGATCACGATGGCGCACGCCACCGTCGCCCCCGGGGCCGAGCTGGACGTGCCGTGGGCACGCGAACACAACGCGCTGGTGTACGTGCTGAGCGGACGCGGCACCGTCGGGCCCGTCGCGCACCCGATCCACCAGGGTCAGCTCGCCGTGTTCGGTCCCGGCGACCGGATCACCGTGCGGGCCGACGAGGGCCAGGACTCGAACCGCGCGGCGCTCGAGGTGCTGCTGCTGGGCGGGCGTCCGATCCGCGAGCCCGTCGCCGCGTACGGCCCGTTCGTGATGAACACCCGCGCCGAGCTGGTCCAGGCTCTCGAGGACTACCAGTCGGGCCGGTTCGGGCAGATCCCGGCGAACGCGATCATGCCGCATACCGTGCGCTGACCCACGGCAGTCAGATCGCCGGGTCGAGGGCCTGCTCGCCGAACATCTCCTCGACGCCGACGCGATAACGGCCCGAGGCCAGCGGCCGCCCGGTCACCACGTACCGGGCGGCGGCCGCTGCCAGCGCGCCGGCCTGGGCCGCCGTGCTACCGAGCTGGGGCCACGACGTGATGCTGCGCCCCAGCTCGCCGACTGCTCCGATCATGCGCGGCGGCGCCGCGTCCCCGACCAGGGCGACGGCGGCCCGCGCCCGCCAGGCGGGATCCGTCATATCCCCGCCGAGCAGCGGCTCACCGCGCCCGTGCAGCAGCGGGTAGTCCGGATCGAGGTCGAACCGTTCGACGTCGACGATCAGCCCGTCGCCGAGGTCGGTCGCCATGACGACCGGGATCCGAGCCGCCCGCGCCCGCACCCGGATGTCGAGCTTCGCCGCGATGTCATCGGTCTCCTCGATGACCACCGACAGCCCCACCAGGAACCGGGACGCCATATCGGGGGTGTAACCGCCGGCGAAGGTCTCGACCGCCGCGTACGGATCGAGTTCCAGCACCCTGCGCCGAGCGGATTCGATCTTCGGCAGCCCGATATCGACCACGGAAGCCGCGACCCGGTTCAGGTTGGTCACGGCGATCTCGTCGGCGTCCGCGATCCGGAAGTCCCGTGCCCCGGTGAGGGCGCACGCGATCAGGGCGGACGAACCGACACTCAGGCCCGCGACCCCGATCTTCGCGCCGCCCCACGCAGCCTGCTCGACATCGTCGATGAGGTGCCGGTTGCGGGCGGTCCGCAGGACGTGGAACAGCTCACCGCGCGGGACCCGCACGATCGTCCGCCGCCATTCCAAGATCACGAACCGACCGTCGGACGCCCAGTCGAGTCCGCTGCCCTGATCACCGAGGCCTGCCGGCGGCACCGGAAGTGCCGCCAGCGCGAGGAGGTCCGTCTCCGCCGACGACCATCCGTCGACCAGCGAGTATCCCTCGTCCGCGCACAGCGCCGCGACTCGCGCCTCCTCGTGGGCCGCTAGAACGCGCACGCCGTTCCCGATGGACATCGAGCCTCCTCAGCCGGTCTGTTCGTCGGCCAGGTGACTGACCGCTCCGACGTCATCGAGTGACGCGCGACTATGCGACCCCCCTTTGCGGTACCGCGGAATCGAACGCGCCCGGAGCACGACGAATCGGAGCTCCTCGGAGGCGCCGTTGCGCACCCTGTTCCGCCCGCCCTCCTTCGCCTGGTAGAGGTACCTGTCGGCCTCCCGGATGAGCCGGTCCGTCAAGCCCGTGGCGTTCCACGCGCCGTCCACGGCCGGCGCCTCGATCACGGCGATCGGGCAGTACACCGCCCCGACGCTGATGGTCACGTCGGTCTCGCGCTCCACGGCGAGCCGCACCCGGTTGCTCACGACGGTGACCTCGTCCGGATCCCCGGCGGGGAACATCGCAACGAACTCCTCCCCGCCGAACCTGGCCAGCAGCGTGCCCTCGCGGCACGCCCGCCGGATCGCGCTTGCGGTCTCGACCAGGATCTCGTCGCCCCTCGAGTGGCCGAACTGGTCGTTGACCCGCTTGAAGTGGTCCACATCCGCCGTAAGGAAGCCGATGCCCACCTCGCCGGCTGCGGCACGGGCGATCAGCGACTCCACGTGCGCGTTGAGCCCGCGCCGGTTGAGCGTGCCGGTGAGGGGGTCCGTCTCACTCACCCTCGCCTTCTCCGCGACTGCCCGTTCCAGCGATCTTCGGAGGCCGACCACGATCGATGTCGGCACGACTACCGCCATGACGGTCGCGCCGGTACCGATCAGGGCATCCCCGGCGTTGGCGGCCATCACGATCGAGCACACGACGGCGATCAGTACCGCGGCGAAGACGAAGCCGGCGACCTCCAGCATCCGGGACGCCATGGCCGCCATTGCCGGGATCGCCGCGATCAGACTCAGGATCGCGTGGCCCGTCCCGGGGGCGGTCATCAGGCACGCCGAGATACCGATGCCGATCATGCCGCCCACGCTCAGCAGAGCGAAGGGGCGGTCACCGATCGGACGACGAACCACCGCGATCGTCGCCGACAGGACCGTGTAGGCCCAGATGCCGCCTAGCCAGTAGAGCCCGCCCGGTTGGACGGAAGCGGGTGAGACGATCCCGAAAACGAGCAGAGGGATGGCCCCCACGGTGCTGGCCAGCAGCGCCCCGGTCCGCTGATCGATGCGCATGCCCATGACGCTCAGGTCGCGCTGTCCGCGATGCGCGGAACGATCATGTGCTCCATCCGATTCTCTCTGATACCCATACCGATCCAGCCCGCGCGAGGCGATCCGCGCCGTGCGATCTCAGGCGCCCCAGGAGCCACCCGTAACGTCGTTAGTCTAGCCGTGGGCTTCATTCCCCGCGACACCTACATGAATCCTCAGTCCGCAATCCTCACGAACTCGGACGCCGAAACCTGTGGCAGTGGAAGTGATCCCGCCCACAGTCCGCCGCCGAGCGCCTCGTACTCTGTGACCATGGTCGGCCACAGGTCAGCGGACGCGTCAGCCGCCATCCGGTTCCAGTCCCAGAACATGACCCTGGTTGTGTACCGCGGATCCGGGTACGGGGTGGGCGGGACGGTCCAGTCGACGCGGCCACCGCCCTCCTCCCAGCGCCGGAGCACGTGCTCGGCGGCGGTCGCCATCATGTGGCGACTGCCCGTGAGGCCCATCAGGCTCAGGCTGACGCGCGACAGCAGATTCGCGACCGCCGACGCCTCGCGGCCCTTGTACGACACGAATGCCGACTTCACTTCGACCAGCCCGCCGGCGAGACGATCCTCGATCGCGTCGACGAGCGCCCGCTGGCCCGATTGCCCGGCCCATTCGACGAGCGCGTGCGACTGTGCCGCGGCGATGTACGGTCCCTGCACCCGATGCCCCGCAACCACCTCGCCCGCGTCGTCGAGCACTGCGCAGAACAACGTGGTCGACCGGCCGGTAGCGACCTCGGCGAAGTCGAACGCGTCGTCCACACCCCACGAGCGGTAGGCCGCGCGAACCCCGTCGACGTAGTCGTGCCATACCTCCGGCCGGGCATTCGGCGCCGCAACCACACAGCGAAGACCCGTGAAGCGGTCGACGAATTCGGCGTTGATCGATCGGTCGTATTCCGTCTGCGCGCGATTCGCCGTTCGCCCGACAATTGTGGTGACCACAGCTTCCCCTTTGCTATCGAGAATCCCAGCCGCCGCCCCACACTGCCGCTCCGCAGGTCAGGGGATCGGGTGGATGGCTAACTGCGACCAAGTTTAATTCAATCAAGCACTCTTCGGGAAAGCCTGAACCCTGCTCAACGTATGACCGACGTGCAATTTCCACCATTTCCATAGTCGCCGAAACAAAGCACTATGGCGCAGATCACACGCCCCCTGCGCACAAACGGGCCGAAATGCCACAATGCCATTACGTCGGCTTCGTAACTACATAATTCTTCCGGCGAACGACCCAGCCTTCGCCCGCCCAACCGCGACAGGGGCTCACCACCCGATTCGACTGTTTTGACGGAAACCGATAGCATTTTGGTAACGGTTATCATTTCGCTCACAGAACGGAGGCGCCCATGCGCCGCACCCCCCGCACGCAGGCGTTCGTCGCCGCCACCGTCGCCCTCGCGGGCCTGCTCGCCGCGTGCGGCTCGGAGTCCGACGGTGCCGGCGCAGCCTCGGCCGGCAGCGCGCCCCCGGGCGGCAAGCCGTTGGTCGTCACGTCGACGGACGTGTACGGCGCCATCGCACGCGCGGTGGCCGGGGACGCCGCCGACGTGCGATCGTTGTTCACCAATCCGACGGGCGACCCGCACGAGTTCGAGGCCAGCGCGCAGGACACCCTCGCCGTGAAGAGAGCGACACTGGTTGTCTACAACGGCGGCCACTACGACTCCTACATCGACTCGGCACTGCACGGGACGTCCGTCCGGTCCGTCGATGCGTTCAAGATCAAGTTCGGCACCGACGACAAGCCCGACGTCAATGAACACGTCTTCTACGACCTACCGACCATGAAGCGGGTGGCCGACCTCGTCGCCGGACAGCTGGGCGAGGAGGACGCGGCGCACCGTGCCGACTACACCCGCCGCGCGCAGCAGTTCGACGCCGGCGTCGATGACGTCATCGCGCAGGCCGAGGTGCTCGCCACCAAGGCGGACGGGGCGGACGTCGCCACCACCGAGCCGGTCGCCGACTACCTGCTCATCCTGGCCGGCCTGACCGATGCCACACCGGCGCGGTTCACGCACGCGATCGAGGAGGGCTCCGACCCGGCGCCCGCCGACATCGCCGCCACCACCGCGCTCATCACGGATGGAAAGGTGCGCGCGCTGGTCCTCAACGTGCAGACCGAAGACTCTGTGACCAACGCGCTCAAGCAGTCGGCCGAGACCGCGAAGGTCCCCGTCGTGCCCGTGACCGAGACCCTGCCCGCCGGCGTGACCGATTATGTCGCGTGGCAGCGCGGGATCGTATCGGCCCTGTCGACGGCCGTCGCCCCGCAGGCCGCTCGGTGACGTCGGGCCCCGTCGTCCGGCTCACCGACGCCGCGCTCGGCTTCGGCGACCGGACGCTGTGGTCCCATCTGACCCTCGGCGTCGACCCCGGCGAGTTCATCGCGATCCTGGGACCCAACGGCGCAGGCAAGACGTCCCTGTTGCGCGTACTTCTGGGGCAGGCGGCGCTGTCCGACGGCACCGTCGAGGTCGGCGGCGGGGTCGGGTACATCCCGCAGCAGCGCTCGCTGGACCGGTCCGTGCCACTGCGAGGCCGCGACCTGGTCGGCCTGGGGTACGACGGTGCCCGGTGGGGCGTCGGCTGGCGCGGCCGCCGCGAGCGGCGCGTCGCGGTGGAGACCGCGCTCGGACAGGTGGGTGCCACCGCATTCGCGGACGCCCCGGTCGGCACGTTGAGCGGCGGCGAGCAGCAGCGTCTGCGCGTCGCGCAGGCCCTGGCAGCCGACCCGAAGGTACTGCTGTGCGATGAGCCGCTGCTCTCACTCGACCCCGGCAACCAGCAACTCGCGGTGTCGCTGATCGAGCGACGAAGGCGCGAGTTCGACACCGCCGTGCTGTTCGTGTCGCACGAGATCAACCCGATCCTTCCGTACTGCGACCGCGTGCTCTACCTGGTGGACGGCCGGTTCCGCATCGGCCCGACCCGCGAGGTGATGACCTCGGAGGTGCTGTCCCGGCTGTATCAGGCTCCCGTGGACGTGGTGACCGTGCGGGGCCGGCTCGTGGTCGTCGGCGGCGAATAGGAGGTGAAGGACTAGATGGATCACCTGCGTTCGATGTTCGACCTCAGCCTCACCTGGGAGCTGCTGCAGCAGGGTTTCGTACAGCAGGCGCTGCTGGCGGCCGGGCTGCTCGGCGTCCTCGCCGGCGTGCTGGGGCCGCTCGTTGTGTCCCGGCAGATGGCGTTCAGCGTGCACGGCACCTCCGAGCTGTCGCTGACCGGCGCCGCATTCGCGCTCCTGGTGGGCTTCGACGTCGGCGCCGGTGCGCTGCTCGGCTCGATCCTCGCGGGCGCTGTGTTCGGGCTGCTCGGTGTGTACGCCCGGCAGCGCGACTCGGTGATCGGCGTGGTGCTGGCGTTCGGTATGGGCCTGTCGGTGCTGTTCCTGACGCTGTATCCCGGGCGGCAGGGCACGGCATTCTCACTGCTCACCGGACAGGTGGTCGCCGTCGGGCTGCACGGCGTGACGCTGATGGCGATCACCACCGGTGTGGTGCTCGCGGTGCTGGCCGTGGTGTACCGGCCGCTCCTGTTCCTGTCGACGGACCCGGAGGTCGCCGCCGCGCACGGCGTGCCGGTGCGGTTCCTGACGGTCCTGTTCGCGATGCTGGTCGGCGCCGCAGCCGCGCAGGGTGTGCAGATCGTCGGGGCGCTGCTGGTGATGTCACTGCTGATCACGCCGGGCGCGGCCGCGTCGCATGTGACCAGCTCACCGGCCCGGGCCACGATTCTGTCGCTGGTGTTCGCGCTGACGTCCGCGCTGGGCGGGATCGTGCTGTCGCTCGCGCCCGCGCTGCCGGTGTCGGTGTTCGTCACCACCATCTCGTTCGGGATCTACCTGGGGTGTCGGCTGATCGGGCGGTACCGGTCGGGCGGGCGCCGCGGCGCGCCGACCGAGGTCGCGGTGGTGCGCGCCCCGGAGCACGTCCACTGACGGCTACCGTTGAGGGCGTGCGGATCGACCTCAACGCCGACTGCGGGGAGTCCTACGGTGCCTGGACGCTGGGCGACGACGACGGCCTGCTGTCCGTGGTCAGCTCAGCCAACATCGCGTGCGGGTTCCACGCGGGCGACCCCACCACGCTCCGGGCGACGTGCGCCACGGCGGTCGCCTCCGGGGTGCGGATCGGCGCCCAGGTCGGGTACGCCGATCTGCGCGGGTTCGGCCGCCGCTTCATCGACGTGCCGTACGCGGACCTGGTCGCCGACGTGATCTATCAGATCGGGGCGCTGCAGGCGCTCGCCCGCAGCGTGGGCGGCTCCGTGTCGTACGTCAAGCCGCACGGCGCGCTGTACAACGCCATCGTCACTCACCGCCGGCAGGCGGAGGCGGTGGTCGAGGGGATGCGGGCGTGCGCGCCGGAACTGCCGGCCCTCGGGCTGCCGGGCTCGGTGTTCCTCGCCGTCGCCGCCGACGCGGGACTGCGGCCCGTCGCCGAGGCGTTCGCCGACCGTGCGTACACGCCCGACGGTGCGCTCGTCCCCCGCTCGCAGCCGGGCGCGGTACTCCACGATCCCGACGAGATCGCGGCTCGCGTCCTGCGGATGCTGGTGGACGGCACCGTCCAGGCGATCGACGGTACCGAGGTCGCTCTGGCGCCCGAGTCCGTGTGCGTGCACGGCGACACCCCCGACGCCGTCACCGTCGCGCGCCGCCTCCGCCGGGTGATCGAGGGCGCGGGCGGGCGGGTCGTGCCGTTCGCCTGACCTCGTGAACGCTCAGCCCGCGACCCGCTCGGCCGCCGCGGTCAGCATCGCCACGCAATGCCCCACCAGCGCGTCGCGTCCCACCGGCAGTCCGTCGGTCAGGAACTGGGTGAACAGGGCCGTGAGGGCGCCGACCAGCTCGACCGCAGTCAGCGCGCGCTCCTGCGGCGGGCCCCCGCGGGGAAGGGTCGCCTCGACGAGCGCGAAGAAGTCGGGCATATGGCCCAGTCCGAGCGCCGACAGCGCCCCGTCCCGGTACGGCGCCAGTAGCAGCACGCGGCCCCGCTCCGGGCGCTCGATCATCAGGCCCACGAAGGCGTCGACCGCGGCACGGGCCAGATCGGCGGTCTCGCCGCCATGGGCGGCGACGGTGCCGGCCAGCGCGGCGCGCGCCTGCTCGCTCACGTCGTGGTACACGGCGCGCACGTATTCGTCCCGGCTGCCGAAGGTCTCATAGAAGTAGCGCTCGGTGATGCTCGTCGAGCGGCACACGCTGCGGACGTTGACGGCCGGCCCGTCCGGCGCACCCAGCAGCCCGACGCCCGCGTCGAGCAGAGCCCTGCGACGGGCGACCCGGCGCTCGGCCAGCGCGTCGCCCTCCGGAGTGTGCGGTGATGCCACGGCGCCTCCAGGGCTACCGGCGGCGCTGCCGGGCGAAGTCGGCCAGCACGACGCCGGCCGCGACGGACGCGTTGAGCGACTCCACCGACGACGCGATCGGGATCGACAGGATCGAGTCGCAGGTCTCACGGACGAGGCGCGACAGGCCCTTGCCCTCGGACCCGACCACGACGACGGTGCCCGTGGTCGCGTCGTAGTCGTCGAGCAGGACGTCGCCGCCGGCGTCGAGCCCCACGATCTGCAGTCCGGCCGCCGCGTAATCGGCGAGCGCGCGGTTGAGGTTGGCGGCCTGCGCGACGGGGAGCCGGGCCGCGGCGCCCGCCGACGTACGCCACGCGACAGCGGTGACGGACGCGGTCCGCCGGCCGGGGATCACCACGCCGTGGCCGCCGAAGGCCGCGGTCGACCGGATCACGGCGCCCAGGTTGCGCGGGTCGGTGATGTTGTCGAGTGCCACGATCAACGGCTGCTCGCCACGCTCGCGGGCACGGGTGAGCAGGTCGTCCGGGTGGGCGTACTCGTACGGCGGCACCTGCAGCGCGATGCCCTGGTGCAGTCCGTTCTCGCTCATCCGGTCCAGCTCGGCGCGCTGCACCTCGAGGATCGAGATCCCGCGGTCGGCGGCCGTCGTGACCGATTCGGTGAGCCGCTCGTCGTTCTGTGCGCCGACGGCGACGTACAGCGCCGTCGCCGGGACCCCCGCGCGCAGGCACTCGACGACGGGGTTACGACCGAGCACGTACTCGGGACCGTCGTCGCCGACGCGCCCGGCCCGCGGCCCGGTCCCCCGGCCCTGCCGTCCGCCCTGGCCACCCGACCGGGCCTCGGCCCTCGCCTTCTTGTACTGCGGGTGGTTCGGCCGCATGTGCGCGGGCGGCGTCGCGCCCCGCCCCTCGAGTCCGCGGCGGCGTACGCCGCCCGAACCCACGACCTGCCCCTTCTTGGTACCCGCCTTGCGGATCGCGCCGCGCCGCTGGGAGTTTCCGGCCATGTCCTGCCCCTAACTCGAATGATCGGTAGCGGCGAGCCGCCAGGTCGAACCGTCGGCACCGTCGGTCACCTCGATGCCCGCGGCCTTGAGGCGGTCGCGCGAGGCGTCCGCCTCCGCCCAGTTCTTCTCGGCGCGCGCCGCCTGACGCCGGTCCAGCTCGGCGCGTACGAGCACGTCGAGCGCGTCCACCGCCGAGGAGTCGTGCCCCGACAGGTCCGCCCAGTGCGGGTCGAGGGGATCCACGCCCAGCACCGCGGTCATCGCCCGCACCGCCGACGCGTGTGCGACGGCACCGTCGACGTCGCCCGCCTCGAGCGCAGTATTACCCGCGCGGACCGCCGCATGCACCTCAGCGAGGGCGCGGGGCACGGCGAGGTCGTCGTCGAGCGCCTCCGCGAAGCCGGGGGTCCACCGCCCCACCGACACCTCGGCGCGCTCCGCGACCCGCTCCACGAACGATTCGATCCGCCCGTAGGCCGTGACGGCCTCCTCCAGCGCACCGGCGGAGTACTCCTGCATCGACCGGTAGTGCGCCGACCCCAGGTAGTAGCGCAGCTCGACGGCCCGGAAGCGTTGCAGCAGGACGGGGATCGAGACCACGTTGCCGAGCGACTTGCTCATCTTCTCGCCCGACATGGTGACCCAGCCGTTGTGCAGCCAGTAGCGCGCGAACGGGTCGCCCGCACCGTGTGCCTGGGCTATCTCGTTCTCGTGATGCGGAAATATCAAATCCATTCCGCCGCAATGGATGTCGAACTCGGCACCGAGGTACGACGCGGCCATCGCCGAGCACTCCAGGTGCCAGCCCGGCCGGCCCGGACCCCACGGTGACGGCCATGCGGGCTCGCCCGGCTTCGCGGCCTTCCACAGTGTGAAGTCGAGCGGGTCCCGCTTCCCCTCACCGAGGGATTCGCCCTGCTGCACGTCGTCGACCTTCTGCCGCGACAGCTCGCCGTAGCCGGGAAGCGAACGTACGGAGAAATACACATCCCCGTCGGCGGCGTACGCGTGCCCCCGCTCGATCATGCGCTCCATGTACGTCACCATCTGGGTGATGAACCCGGTGGCGCGGGGCTCGGCGGACGGCGGCAGCACGCCCAGGGCATCGTAGGCGCGGGTGAACTCGCGTTCGTGCGTGGCGGCCCACTCCCACCAGGGCCGACCGGCCTCGGCGGACTTGCGCAGGATCTTGTCGTCGATGTCGGTCACGTTTCGCACGAAGGCCACGTCGAAACCGTTCGCGGACAGCCACCGTCGCAACACGTCGAACGCCACCCCGCTGCGGATGTGCCCGATGTGCGGGACGCCCTGCACGGTGGCGCCACAGAGGTAGATACCCGCCTTGCCCTCGACAAGGGGCACGAAGTCACGGACCTCGCGCGTCAGGGAATCGAACAACCGTAGCGTCACGGCTGGCTATTCTACGGGCAGTTCGGACTGCCCCCGCGCGCCCGACGAACCGATGAACTCCGGGGGGTGCCCGGGGGGCGGAGCCCCCCGAGGGTCCCGGTACACCAGGGCCGTCGCGACGGCGGCCACGCCCTCGCCGCGGCCCGTGAGGCCGAGTCCGTCCGTGGTGGTCGCGGACACCGACACCGGCGCGCCCAGGAGCCCGCCGAGCACAGCCTCCGCCTCAGTGCGCCGCGGCCCCACCTTGGGCCGGTTGCCGATCATCTGCACGGCGGCGTTCCCCACCACGAAGCCGTTGTCGGACAACAAGTCCCGCACCTCGGTCAGCATCTGCGCACCCGTGATTCCGGCCACCTCGGGCCGACCGGTGCCGAACACCGTGCCGAGGTCGCCCAATCCCGCGGCGGACAGCAGGGCGTCGCACAGGGCGTGCACGGCGACGTCGCCGTCGGAGTGCCCCTCGCACCCGTCACCGTCGAACAGCAGCCCGAGCATCCAGCACGGCCGCCCCGGCGCGATCGGGTGCACGTCGGTGCCGATGCCCACGCGCGGCAGGATCGGTGCGCTCATCAGACCTCCCGGCACAGCGCCTCGGCGACCGCTAGGTCGAAGGGCGTCGTGATCTTGAGTGCCCGGGGATCCCCGGGCACGACGGTGACGGTGCCGCCGGCTCGTTCGACCAGCCCGGCGTCGTCGGTGGCGATCCCGTCGGCGGCGGTATAGGCGTTCAGCAGCACGCGGGCGACGAAGCCCTGCGGGGTCTGCACCGCACGCAGCTGCGCGCGGTCGACGGTGCCGGTCACGACGTCCCCGTCGACCTGCTTGACGGTGTCGGTCACGGGCAGCGCGGGGACCACCGCGGGTGCTCCGGCGCGGAGCGCATCCACGACGCGCGCGACGACGGTGACGGGGGTCAGCGGACGCGCGGCGTCGTGCACCAGGACCAGGTCGTCGGCTGCGCAGCCGGCCGCGGCCAGGCCGCGGCGCACGGAGTCGGTCCGCTCGGCACCCCCCGCGACCACCAGGGCACCCGGTACCACCCGCCGCGCCTCGGCCAGCAGGTCTGCGGGCACCATCACGACGACGGTGTCCACCACGCCGGAGGCGAGCAGGCCCGTCACCGAGCGCTCCAGCAGGGTGCGGCCGGCCAGCTCGACGAATGCCTTCGGACAGCCCCCACCCAGACGAACGCCCTGGCCCGCTGCCGGGACCAGGGCGATCACGCTCACGCGATACCTGTTGTCGACGAAGGTCAGGACGCCTGCGCGAGCGCCTCGTCGAGAATCGTCTCGGCGCGCACGTCGTCCGTGGACTCCGCCAGCGCCAGCTCACCGACCAGGATCTGTCGAGCCTTGGTCAGCATCCGCTTCTCGCCCGCGGACAGGCCGCGGTCCTGCTCCCGGCGCCACAGGTCACGAACGACCTCGGCCACCTTGTTGACGTCACCCGACGCCAGCTTCTCCAGGTTCGCCTTGTAGCGACGCGACCAGTTGGTCGGCTCCTCCGTGTGGGGCGCGCGGAGGACCTGGAACACGCGGTCGAGGCCCTCCTGGCCGACAACGTCGCGGACTCCGACCACCTCGGCGTTCTCTGCGGGGACCTTCACGGTGAGATCGCCCTGAGCGACCTTGAGAACCAGATACTCGCGTTCCCGCCCGCCGACGGTCTTGATTTCGATAGCTTCGATCAGTGCGGCACCGTGGTGGGGGTACACAACGGTGTCTCCGACCTTGAAAATCATAAGATCCTTGCCCCTTTCGATGAGACCAGCTTAACACGTGGCTATTACCGGGGCTCCAGCAACGTCGCAGGTCAGACCCCCACCTGGACCTTTTCAGGGCTTGACAATCCGCCGATTCGGTGATCCGGCACGCCGTGGAGTGCGAGTTCACAGCGGTCTACCGGACGCCGATCAGGCACATATGCGAGACCGCGCCGAAGTTTTCCGCGGCCCGGTCGTCCCGCACGGGCCCCCCACCTACTACGCTGCCTAGTGACAGTGAAGCGGGACCAGCCCATCTGCGGCGGAACTGGAGGAACGGTGTCAGCAACGGATCGCAGTCGGCACATGTCGGCGCGCTCGATCGCCGCGCACGCCCCACGTGTGGCCACGTCCCGGCGGATCGTCACCGGCGTCGCGGCGGCCACTGTCGCGGCCGGCGCGATGATGTCGCTGAGTGCCTGCGGCTCCGGCCAGATCTCGCAGACCGCCGATCAGGTCTCCGCGGTCAACGGCGCCTCCGGCGATCTCGGGCACATCGCCCTGCGCGATGTCCACATCCTGTATCCGGCGGTCAACGATCAGGCGAAGATCGCCTTCGTGATCACCGACCAGGATCCGATCGCCTCCGACACCCTGCAGTCGATCACGACGGCCGGCGGCGGCCAGGCGTCGATCAGCGGCGACACGACGATCAAGCCCGGCAAGGCGCTGCTGGGCTCGGCCCCCATCGGCACGCTCGACAGTGACATCGACCGCCTCAAGGTGAGCCTGCCGCTCACCGGGCCGCTGCGGCCGGGTCTCACCACCGACCTGACGTTCACGTTCGCCAAGTCGGGCTCGGTCACCCTGCCCGTGCCGATCGACGCCGGCGCGAGTTCCGGCCCGCAGGAGGCCGGCTCCGACAGCGGCAGCGGCAGCTGACCCCGAGGCTCTGCTAGCAGACCAGGACTACCGATCACCCGCGCCAAGACCGTCTACCGCTGCACCGACTGCGGGCACTCCGTCCCCAAGTGGGTCGGTAGGTGCCCGTCGTGCGGTGCGTGGTCGACGATTCAGGAGGTGGCCCCGGCCCGCATAGCCGGCTCCGGCGCGAGCATCGGCGGCTCGGCCGCGGCGTCCCTGACGCTGCCCACGTCACCCGCGCTGCCGATCTCGCAGATCGATCCCAACACCACCCGCGCGCTGTCCGTCGGCATCGGGGAGCTCGACCGCGTCCTCGGCGGCGGCATCGTCCCCGGTTCGGTGATCCTGCTGGCCGGCGAGCCCGGGGTCGGCAAGTCGACGCTGCTGCTCGAAGTGACCCGGCGCTGGGCCGAGTCCGGCCGTGGCCGCGCCCTGTACGTGACCGGCGAGGAGTCCGCCGGCCAGGTGCGTCTCCGCGCCGAGCGCACGAACGCCGTCTCCGATCACCTCTACCTCGCCGCCGAGTCCGACCTGGGTACGGTACTGGGGCACGTGGACGCGGTGAAACCCTCTCTGCTGGTGGTCGATTCGGTGCAGACCATGTCGGCCTCGGGCGTCGACGGCGTACACGGCGGCGTCACGCAGGTGCGGGCCATCACCGCCACGCTGACCTCCCTCGCGAAGGCGTCCGGCGTGGCAGTGCTGCTGGTCGGACACGTCACCAAAGACGGTGCCGTGGCCGGCCCGCGGTCGCTCGAGCACCTCGTCGACGTGGTCCTGAGCTTCGAGGGCGACAAGCACTCCACGCTGCGTATGGTGCGCGGCGTCAAGAACCGGTTCGGCGCGGCCGACGAGGTGGGCTGCTTCGAGCAGCGCGAGGACGGCATCGCCGAGGTCACCGACCCGTCCGGCCTGTTCCTGCACCACCGCGACCATGCCGCGGCCGGGACCGCCGTCACCGTCGGACTCGACGGTAAGCGGCCCATGCTGGGCGAGCTGCAGGCCCTGGTCGACAAGTCCAGCCTCCCTTCGCCGCGCCGCGCGGTGTCCGGTCTCGACTCGGCGCGCGTCGCGATGGTGCTGGCGGTGGTGTCCCGGTTCGCCTACGTGCGGCTGCACGAGCAGGACGTATACGCAGCCACCGTCGGCGGCATGCGGATCACGGAGCCGGCCGCCGACCTCGCGCTCGCGCTGGCAGTGGTCTCCGCGAAGCACGACTGCCCGCTGCCCGACCGCACCGTGGTGCTCGGTGAGGTGGGGCTCGCGGGCGAGCTGCGCAGGGTGACGGGGCTCGCGCGCCGCGTCGCCGAGGCACAGCGGCTGGGCTTCTCGACGGCCATCGTGCCGGTCACCCCGGATCCGCCGAAGATCGCTGGTATGCGCCTGCTGGCGGCGTCCACACTGCGCGACGCGGTGAAGCTGGCCGGGCTCGACCGGGTGGGTGGCGACCGGGGCTGAGGCCCGGGCCTGGGTCTCGGGCCGCCGACGAGCACCGATAGTGTGTCCGTTATGCAGGTCACTCCCCTCTCCGCGGGCCCGTTCGGCGGGGACGCGCACTTGCGCGCCACCATCTCGCGCGTAGCGCCGGGCACCGGGCTGCGGGACGGGATCGAGCGGATCCTGCGTGGCCGGACGGGCGCGCTCGTACTGCTGGGGTACGACGCCGAGGTCGAGCGGATCTGTGACGGTGGCTTCCACCTCGACGTGGAGTTCGCGCCCACGCGGCTGCGCGAGCTGGCCAAGATGGACGGCGCGGTGGTCCTCTCCACCGACGGCACGCGGATCGTGCGGGCCAACGTACAACTGATGCCCGACGCGTCGATCCCCACCGAGGAGTCCGGCACGCGGCACCGGTCCGCCGAGCGGACCGCGATCCAGACCGGGTACCCGGTGATCTCGGTCAGCGCGTCGATGTCGATCGTCCGCGCGTACGTGGGCGGGATGCGACACCTGGTCGACGACGTCGAGCCGATCCTCTCCCGCGCCAACCTCGCCGTCGCCACCCTCGAGCGGTACGCGCAGCGGCTCGACGAGGCGGCCGGACACCTCTCGCGGGCCGAGATCGAGGACTACGTCACCCTCCGGGAGGTCACGCACGTGATGCAGCGACTGGAGCTGGTGCGCCGGACATCGGTCGAGATCGAGCAGTACGTGATCGAGCTCGGCACCTCGGGCCGACAGATCGCCCTGCAGCTCGAGGACCTGCTCGGCGACAGCCCGGCGATCCGGGAACCTGTTGTGCGCGATTACCTCCCGGTCACGTCGGCGGGCGGGGTGGCGCCCGACGACGTCGCGACCGCGCTGCGCCGCATCGAATCCCTCTCGGACGCGGACCTACTCAGCCCGATGGTGGTCGCGGGCGCGCTCGGCTACCCCACCACGGTGGAGGCGCAGGACCTCGCGGTGTCGCCGCGCGGCTATCGCCTGCTCAGCGCCATCCCCCGCGTGTCCGCCGACCAGATCGACTCGTTGGTGGCGTCTTTCGGGAACCTGCAGACCCTGCTCGCCGCATCGTCCGCCGATCTGCAGGTGGTCGACGGGATCGGCGACGGGTGGGCCCGGCACGTACGTGAGGGCCTGTCGCACATGGCCGAGTTGTCGGTCGAGCGGTTCGACTGACAGCTCTCTCGCCCGCGTCAGTTGTTCGGGTCCGCCGCCGGCTTGACGATGTTGAACGTGACCGGTGAGCTGCGCTTCTCGCCGAGCTGCGCGATCACCTGGTAGGCCCCGGGAGGAACCGGGACGCGCTTCGTCTGGCAGCCGGGGCTCGAGGTGGTGCCCGCCCACTGCAGTCCGTACGTCAGCTGCTGGCCGGGACCCAGGGTCTCGTTCTTGATCTGCGGCTGGAAGGTGCAGTCGAAGTTCGACCACAGCCGCTTCGTCCCGTCGAGGGTGTAGACGAGCAACTGCTGCTGCCCGGTACCGATGTCCCGGACGCACGGCACCGCTCCGGCGTTCGTGACGGTGGCGCTGAACACCGGCTGGTCGCCCAGCGTGTACGTGGGCTTGTCGGCCGTGACCACCACCGAGATCGACGTATCCGGGCACGCGCCGCCGGCGGTGACCGCCCCCGGGGTCGGCAGGCCGGGCGACCCGGGCTCGGCCGAACCGGATGCCGCCGCGCCCGACGATGGTGCCGCACCGACGCGCGAGACCGAGGACTGCAGCGCCTGCGCGCTCTGCTGCGCGGGATTGCCCCCGCCTGCACCCGACTCGGGCGCCTGCGACGGGGGGAGGCCGTCGGTGGTCGATGCCGCCGACTCCGACGCGACCGCGGCGGCATCCGTGGACTTCCCGCCACCGCCACTGGACAGCACGATCACCAGCACGATCACCGCAACGCCCAGCAGCGCGAGCACTGCCGCGAGCACGCGCCGCCGCCAGTAGATCTCGGGCGGCAGGGGTCCGTTGGGTTCAAGCACGGCTCAACCGTAACCGTAGCCGCGCCGGGCACCGCTGACCTGCAACGGCGTGTCGGCGAACCGGGCGGCCCGGATCGCTGGACAGGCCGGTGTGCGGGCGGGATGCGGGCGGTCGGTGCTGCGCGCCGTCAGGCGATCCGACCGGGGTCGAGCGACTGCACCGACGAGAGGCCGTCCGCATCGCCCACGTCGCCCAGCACACCGCGCAGTCGCACGCGCCCCTCGCCCAGCTCGTACGTGAGTCCGACGATGGCCGCACGCCCGTCGTTCACCCGGTCGGCGATGATGCGCGACCGCTCCATGAGCATGGCGCCGGTCTCCTGCACATGCCGACAGGTGAAGTCGTCGACCGTGCTGAGCCCCTCACGCCGGCCCATCAGGATGGACGGGGTGAGCCGCTCGACGATGTCGCGGATGTAGCCCGGCGGTAGCTCACCGGTCTCCAGCGTGTTGAGCGTGGCCGCCACCGCGCCGCAGTTGTCGTGCCCGAGGATCGCGATGAGCGGCACGTTGAGGATCTCGAGCGCGTACTCGATCGAACCGAGGACCGCCGAGTCCAGGATGTGACCCGCGGTGCGGACCACGAACATGTCCCCGAGGCCCTGGTCGAAGATGATCTCGGCGGCCACGCGCGAGTCGCCGCAGCCGAACAGGACCACGGTCGGGTTCTGTCCGCGGACCAGGTCCGCGATGTCCGAAGCGCCCTGATTCGGATGGATGGACTGGCCTGCGACGAAGCGGCGGTTACCCTCGGCGAGTGCGTGCCAGGCTCCCTGTGGGGTTGATCTCGGCATGGGTCCATACTGCCCTCTATGTCCACCAGCCTCAACGCCACCGCCTGCCGGGACGTGCTGACCTGGTTCGACGACTCCGAACGGGACCTGCCCTGGCGGCGGCCGGGCGTGCCCCCGTGGCAGATCCTGGTCAGCGAGGTGATGCTGCAGCAGACACCCGTGGTGCGGGTGGAGCCGGTGTGGCGGGCCTGGGTGGCGCGGTGGCCGAACCCCGCGGCGCTCGCGGCCGCGTCCCCCGGCGATGCGGTGCGCGCCTGGGGCAGGCTCGGCTATCCGCGGCGGGCGATGCGTCTGCACGCGTGCGCGCAGGCGATCGTCGACCGGCATGGCGGCGAGGTGCCCGCCGGAGTCGACGAGTTGCTGGCGTTGCCCGGGATCGGCGATTACACGGCGCGGGCGGTCGCGTGCTTCGCGTTCGGGCAGCCGGTGCCGGTGGTCGACATCAACGTGCGGCGGGTTCTGGCGCGCGCCGGCTCGGGGGTCGCGGAGGCCGGGAATCCGGCGGTGGCGCGCGACCTCGCCGCGGCATCGGCGGCGCTGGACACGGTGCCCGCCCGCCGCCGCCCACGACTCTGCGCCGCACTCATGGAACTCGGCGCCCTGGTCTGCACCGCCCGGTCGCCGCGGTGCGACGAGTGCCCTGTGCGCGGGTCGTGCGCTTGGCGCGCGGCCGGCTCCCCCGCCTGGGCGGGGCCCACCAGGCGAACGCAGGCCTTCGAGGGCACGGACCGGCAGGCGCGTGGCAGGTTGCTCGATGTGCTGCGCAGCAGCGACGGTCCCGTGCCCCGCGCGGCGCTCGACGTCGCGTGGGACCGGGACCCGGGGCAGCGGGACCGGGCCCTGGACTCACTGCTGGTCGACGGACTGATCGAGCAGACCGGGGACGGCTGGTTCGCGCTGGCCGGCGAGGCCGGGTGAGCTGCTCCCGACCCGCCCATCACCCGGCCCGTCGAGCGCTCGCGCACGCATCGAACTCGCCCTCCGTGCGTTCATTATCGAGAACGAGACACCTCGATCTTTTTTCGCGACACATGCGCGGGACCCCACTCACCGCCGCCGCACAACAACTTCACAATCGCTCTCGCGATTCTCCCAGTTTCGCCGCAGCGACGCTCGAGAGACAGGCGGCAATCTTGCTCATGCAATCGGAGAGAACCGCGAAAACGGGTACACCACAGGAGGATTCCCATGACACTGCACAACAACCCCAGGCGGCCCGCCCCTGCCCCCGTCCGCCGGCGCGTGCGCCAGTGGGACGCGCGCAACCGTCGCTGGACCTGGGTCTGGCACTGACGGACGGAACGCCCCGCTCCGCACGAACCGCCAGAAAAAGGGCACAGTGGACTGTCAGGTTTCACCCAGGGACACTCGAGTCACGACGTCCACTATCAAAGATGACAAACAGATGAGCCCCGGCCACCGGGACCAAGCCAGGAGAGAACACCATGCCGAACAACTACGGTAACCGCCGCCCTGCACCGCGCCCCGCTCCCCGCCAGCGCCGCCGCGTCCGCCAGTGGGACCCGCGCAACCGCCGGTGGAACTGGGTCTGGCAGTAACCCGCCCCGGAACACAACTCCCACTCACCAAAAGTCCAGAATCTCCCCTTTTCAGGAACTTTGGGAGTCCAATTCTTTCGCCGATGCGGTCCGCGCCGCTAGATTGTCCCCCGTCTCCGGCGGACCGCCGGAACCGACACAGTAAGGAAACACACATGGCATTCCCCGCCAACCCCCCGCGTCCCCGTCCCCAGCCCAAGCGCCGCGTCCGCCAGTGGGACCCGCGCAACCGCCGGTGGAACTGGGTCTGGCAGTGACCCGCTGATACCTTGATCAGCTGAGCCGTGCCGCATCGCGCCGTGCAGGCGCGCAGCGGGGACGCCGTCGTTGAGGCGGGGCCGACACCGTCGGCCCCGCCTCACACGTTTCGCGGCCCCGTACCGCGCCGGCCGTGACCTGCCGCTCCCCTCGGCCGGGACTACCGGGCCAGCCGGCCCAGCAACGCCGACGCTGCAGCGATCCCCACCGCCGCGGCCAGCACGAGCACACCGAAGTCGAGCCACAGGTTCGTCGGCGTCCGGATCAGCAGGCCGCGCAGCGCCGAGACCTCGTAACTGAGAGGGTTCACCCGGCTGATCGCGCGGACCCACCCCGGCATGACCTCCACCGGGTACAGGGCGTTGGATGCGAAGAACAGCGGCATCGTGATCGCCTGCCCGATACCCATCAGCCGGTCGCGCTTGAGTACCAGCCCTGCGATCGTCACGGACAGGCACGCGAAGAACGCCGACCCCAGGACCACCACGACCACGACCCCCAGCAGCCGCAGCGGGTTCCACGACATGGACACCCCGAGCAGTGCGGCGACGATGCTCACACCCACCGCCTGCACCACCGAGCGCACCCCGGCCGCGAACGCCTTGCCGGTGACCAGCGCCGCCCGCGGGGTCGGTGTCACCAGCAGCTTGGTGAGTACCCCGGCGTCGCGCTCCCAGATGATCTGGATGCCGTAGAAGATCGACACGAACAGCGCCGACTGGGCGATGATCCCGGGTGCCAGGTAGTCGAGGTACGGCACGTTGCCGGTGGGGATCGCACGGATGCGGCTGAAGGTGGTGCCGAAGATCACCAACCACAGGATCGGCTGGATCGCGCGCGTGAGGAGCTCCGTGCGGTCGTGCCGGAGCTTCTGCAGCTCGACGAGGCACAGTGTGTAGACCCGTGATCCGAGCCTGGCGACGGATTCAGCCCATCCGCCGAGCGGTACGGCGAGTGGAACGGACACTGCCCAGCCCTCCCTTCCCGGATCCGGCGCCCAGGTCGGCGCCGGTGTGTGCGCGGAAGACGTCCTCGAGCGAGGCGTCCTGTCCCTGGCGGGCTTTCAGCTCGGCCGGGGTGCCGACGGTGGCGAGCCGGCCGTGGTGCATCAGCGCCACCCGGTCACACAGCTCGTCGGCCTCCTCCATGTAGTGCGTGGTGAGCAGCACCGTCATCCCGTACTCGGCCCGCATCTGCGCGACGCGCTCCCATACCGAGTCGCGAGCCACCGGGTCGAGCCCCACGGTGGGTTCGTCGAGGACGAGCAGGGAGGGCCGATTCACCAGTGCCTGAGCGAGTTCCAACCTCCGCACCATGCCGCCGGAGAACCCCGACGCCAGGCGATCGGCGACGTCGGTGAGATCGACCATCTCGAGCACCTCGGCGACGCGGGCCTTGCGCTCGCGCCGCGGGACGTCGTACAGGCGCGCGAACCAGGAGACGTTCTCCCTGGCGGTGAGCGCTCCCTCGATCGAGAGCTGTTGCGGCACATAGCCCATCTGTCGCCGCACCGCCATCGGGTGGCGGCGCACGTCGATGCCGAACACCGCCACCCGCCCCTGCCGCACCGGGAGCAGGGTGTTCACGATGCGGATCGTGGTGGTCTTACCCGCGCCGTTGGGGCCCAGCAGGCCGAAGCACTCCCCCGGGTGTACGGACAGCGTGAGGTCGTCGACGGCGACGTGCTCACCGAATCGGTACGTCACACCGTTGAGCGAGATAGCCTCCGCCGCAACCTGTCCGACCGCCGCACTCATCACGCCACCCCCTCTTCGGCACCGTCGACCTCGATCAGGTCGCCGAGGCGCCCGAACAGGTCGATCGCCGGGCCGAGCGCCACCCGGTCGGCCGGATCCAGCTGCTCGATCGCGCGCACGACGGCGACGATCCGCCGGTCGCGCCACGCCTCGACGTCCCGGCGGGCATGTTCGCTCAGGTGCAGTCGTACGGCCCTACGATCGCCCGGATCCGTCTCGCGGCGAACGACTCCCACATCGGCGAGCTGCCGCACCAGCGTCGAGACGCTGTTCGCAGCGAGCCCCAACCGCTCGGCGGATTCGGCCACGCCGATCCCCGGCTCACGGCGCACGGTACGCACGAGTTCGATCTGCGACCCGGTGAGGCCCGCGTCCACCAGCGGCCGGCCGACGGCCCGGCGTGACCGCCTCCGGACCAGACCGACCACCCCGAGAAGCGCATCCGCGGTCCGCGCCGCGTCACCCGATCCGTCCATGACCCCAACATACCTCCGAAACAGAGGTATCTCTAGGGGCGGAACCCTGGATGGACGAGTCCGCAACAGCGAAACCGTATGCGCTGTAGCGTGCACGGTGAGGAGGCACCCATATGTGGACGGCGCATGACCGGGACGTCCTGAGCGCGGGCCGCATATGAGCGCGACCGACCAACCGTTCACGCCGAGCCGGTTGCAGTTGTTCAGCGGCTTCGCCCTGATCGGCCTCACCGGGTTCGGCGGAGTCCTGCCCTCGGCACGGCACGTGCTCGTCGACCGACGTCGATGGCTCACCGACACCGAGTTCACCGAACTGTACTCGCTCGCCCAGTTCTTCCCCGGCCCCAACGTCGCCAACGTCTGCGTCATCTACGGCCGCAGGTACCACGGCTGGTCCGGCGCCGCCGCAGCCATCGTCGGCCTCTACCTGTTCCCCACCGTGCTCACCATCGCCGCGGGTTTCGCAATCGACCGATGGTGGCGGATCCCCCAGGTACAGCAGACCTTCGGGGCGATCATGCCGGTCGCCTCCGGGCTGATGGTCGGCTCCGCCGCCAAGCTGCTCAAGGGCATGCGGATCGCCTGGTGGACCGTCACGGTGCTCGTCGCGACCTTCGTGCTGATGGCGGTCCTCGGCCTGTCCCTGTGGCTGGTGATCCTGCTGACCGCGCCCACCGCGGTCGGGCTGGCCCTGCTCGACTCCCACCGCCAGGCCGGGCCGGCGGACCGATGACCGCCGACCTGCTCCGGCTGCTCGTCCACTGCTCGTTGTGGTCGGTCCTCGCCGTCGGCGGGAACACCGTGGCCCTCACCGACATCTACCACTACACCGTCCAGAGTCAACGCTGGCTCACCAGCACCGACTTCGTGGTCGTCTTCTCAGCGTCCCAAGCGATCCCCGGCCCCAACGGCATGGCGCTGGTGATGATCGGACAGAAGGCCGCCGGCGTCCCCGGCGCGCTGATAGCTCTGGTCGCCAAGCTCGTGCCGTCCAGCGTCATCGCCTACGCCGGCAGCACCTGGTACGAACGCAACATCGACCGCCCGCGCGTCCGGCTGGCCCGCAACGCGCTCGTCCCCATCACCATCGGTCTGGTGTTCTCTGCGACATTCGTCCTCGCCCAGCAGGTCGATGACCGGGCCAGCCGCATCATCCTCACCGCGATCGCCGCGGCCGTCACCTACAAGACCAGACTCAACCCGACGTGGCTCATCGCCGCCGGCACCGTGCTCGGGCTGATCTCCACCTTCACCGGCTGGAACGCCTTCTGATCCGTCCGGCGGAGCGAGAACGACCGGGACACCTACCGCTGACAGCTCGGGCACCACCACACCGTCCGCTCGCGGTCCGCGCCCTCGCCGAGCCGCCCCACCTGTACGGGTGTGCCGCACCGGCGGCACACCCGGCGGGCGCGGTCGTACACCCACGTCCGCGCACCGTCGCGGTCGATGCCCGTCGTGGTGCGCACCGGCCGGTCGCGGTTCGCGGCGAGCAGGCGGTGCGCGAGTGCCGCCCATGCGGCCGGGTCGCCGGCCTCGCCCACCGGGGTCGATGGCAGCACGCCGCGCAGGAAGCAGATCTCGCTGCGGTACTCGTTGCCGATCCCCGCCATCACGCGTTGATCGAGGAGTGCCAGCCCGACGGGCCTCTCCGGATCGGCCCCGAGGTTCGCAGCTGCGAGTCCCTCGTCCCAGTCCGGCCCCAGCAGGTCGGGCCCCAGCGGGCCGATCGCCGCCTCCTCCCGCTCCCGGGGCACCACCGCCAGCACGCCCAGCGAGAAGCCCACGGCCGCTCGGACGGAATCGCCGCCGGATCCGGCGTCACCCACACGCAGCACCGCTCGCGCGGTGTGCGCGGGCCGCCGCCAGCGCTCCCCCGCCCGGTACACATGCCAGACCCCCTCCATCTTGAGGTGACTGTGAATACTGCTGTCGCCCAACCGGATCAGCAGGTGTTTGCCGCGGGAGACGACACCGTCGACCCGCCGCCCGGAGAGGTCGACGGTGGCGTACCGCGGCACCCGCAGATCGCAACCGGTCAGCACTCGGCCGGCGAGCGCCGCATCGAGACGCTGCGCCGTCCGGAAGACGGTGTCGCCCTCAGGCATCCGGCACCCACTCGTCGGCGATCGACGGCAGCGTCACGGTCGCTCGAGCCCGGAGAGGAACGCCTCGACCCCGCCGCGGTACCGGTCGGGGGCGTCGTCGTGGGCCAGGTGGCCGGCACCGTCGAACCTCACGTACGTGAGTTCGGGCCCGGTGAAGCGCGCGGCCATGCGCGGCCCGACCCCCTCGGGAACGACGGAGAACCCGGCCTCGATCAGCAGGGTCGGCGCGGACACCGCGCACCACTGCGACCATGCGTCCCGTCGGCCCCACTCGTCGGCGATCGCCCGGAAGGCGTCGACGGTGCCGTGCAGCCGCCCGTCGTCGAATGCCTCGTAGAAGTACCTCCCCGCCACGTGGCCGAACATCGCCACGCACTCGGCCTCGGACGCGAACCGCTCGGGCCAGCTCGCGAACCAGGGCGCCCAGGTGTCCGTCGACTGCCCGGTGAACTCCGGCGACATGTCCTCGACCACCACCGCGCGAACCAGCTCCGGATACTCGGCGGCCGTACACCAGGCGTGCAGGCCGCCCATCGAATGTCCGATGAGCACCGCCGGTCCGCGGTCGATCCACGTGATGATCTCGGCGACGTCGGCCACGAATCGCTCAGTGGCGACGCCGGCACGCGTGACCGGCTCCACCCGGTCGGCACCCTGGTGGAAGGCGGCGTCGAAGGTGATCACGCGGCCGTACCGGCGCAGCCACGGAATATGCCGCCGCCACGTACGCCCGCGCCCCATCAACCCGTGCAGGAGCAGGATCGGCGCGCCCTGACCGCCCCAATCCCTCAGCCCCACACACGCATCCACGAGGACATACGCTACCGCGGCAAGCTGCGTAAGGTGGACCCATGCCGGTTGTGAAGATCAATGCCATCCATGTCCCCGAGGGTGCTGGCCCCGAGCTCGAGAAGCGGTTCGCGCATCGCGCGCACGCGGTGGAGAACTCCCCCGGATTCATCGGCTTCCAGCTCCTGCGGCCCGTCAAGGGCGACGACCGCTACTTCGTGGTCACGCAGTGGGAGAGCGAGCAGGCGTTCGACGACTGGCGCAACGGACCGGCCAAGGAGGCGCACGCCGGGCAGCGCAACCCCGGCGGCCAGCAGCCCGTCGCGACCGGCGCCGATCTGCTCGAGTTCGAGGTCGTGCTGGACGTACCCGCCAAGGCCTGACACCGGCCTACAGCCACGCCGAGCCGTCCCAGGTGAGAAACGAGTCGAGCCGGTCGGCGTGGTGGAGGCTCGGGTGCTCTGTCGTGAGGTATCCGCCGCGATAGAACAGCAGTGGCTTGCCGGCCGCCTGGCTCCCCTCGACGGTGGCAGGGTCCACCTCGCCGAGGCCCTCCACCCGCCCGACGGCGATCCAGTGGTCACCGCCGTCGATCACGCTCTCGAGGCTGCAGTCGATCCAGACGAGTGCCCCGTCGATGGTCGGGTTGCCGAGCGGCGACGGGGTCCAGTCGAGACCGTCGAACTTGTCGTCCACGGTCCGCCCGAAGGCGGCGCTCACCGATTCCTGCGACTGTTCCAACACCGACACCGCGAACATCTTGGACTGCTCCACGAATCCCCACGTGCGCGACGTCTTGGACGGGCAGAACAGGACCAATGGCGGTTCGAGCGAGAGCGCAGCGAACGACTGGCACGCGAAGCCCCTGGGCCGTCCCTCCGCATCGACGGTGGCGACGATCGTGACTCCGGTACAGAACTGCCCCATCACATTCCGAAAGGCCCGGGAATCGAAGCCGGGCCTGGGGCTGAGGTCACTCATATCCTCAAACCTACGCCCCCGAATACGACGTCACAGACTTAGCAGTCGCGCTGAGCCGAACCAGACCGAACACCCGAACCGGTCGGCTGGGCCGAGGCGGCGGGGTCGCGGCGTCTCGGCTCAGCCGACGAACCAGCCGGTGGGGCTGATGTCCGCCCCCATCCGCGGTATGTACTGATCGAAGTAGACACGGGCGATCAGGTCTCGGCGGCTGCGCACCCCGGCCTTGGCGAACACCGATTTCAGGTGGTCCTGCACCGTATACGCCGAGACGTGCAGCGACGCGGCGATCTCCTTGGTCTCGACCCCCTGCAGGACCAGCCGGGTCACGTCCCGTTCCCGGCGCGTGAGCCCGAAGGCCGACGCCACCAGCGCCACGATCTCCGGCGGCCTCGCCTCCTCGATGGTCACCACCACGTCCCCCGACGAACCGTCGGTGCCGTCCAGCGGCGACGCGTGGAGAACGAGCCAGATCCCCGACGTCGTTCGGATCCGCACCCGTGGCAGCTTCGGCGTCGGCTCGTGGTGGAGGTGGCGCGCCGCACCCACCAGCATCATCACCAGGCTCAGCGGATCAATCGCATGCGCGGTGCCGGCGAGCTGTGCCAGCCACTCCCGCGCGCCGAGGCTGATCTGCGACACCTCGTTCCCAGACGCCGGTACGGTCGCGGAACATCAGCCGCGCCTCGGCGCCGCATCCGTAGACGGGCCGCATCAGCCGGTCCATCCGCGCTGAACGCTCGTCCCACCGGTTCAGGTGCACGTTCATGGCCACCGCCGGCGACCCGGACGCGGCCAGCGGCCGGAACGACGTGCTCTCACCCTCACCGTATTCGATCAGCCCGAACAAGGTGTCGTGCTGGTTGTTCGCGAACAGCCAACCGTACTTGCGGGCGCTGGTGAGCATCATCGTGGCCGGATCGTGGGTGCCCACACACGCGGCCACCCACGGCACGGCGCGCTGCTGCTGCGGCTGCACGCGTTCACCGGCGTCGACGTCGACCCGATCACAGGGTCGGCGCGGGTCGAGGGCGGAACGCCGTGGCGGAACGTGCTCGCCGCGACCGCCCCGCACGGGCTGACCGCGCTGCACGGAAGCGCTCCGGACGTCTCCGTGGCCGGCTACCTCCTCGGCGGCGGACTCTCGTTCTACAGCCGCTCCTACGGCCTGGCCGCATCGTCCGTTCTGGCGATCGAGGTCGTCACCGCTGCCGGTGACCTGCTGCGCACCTCGCCCACCGCACATCCCGACCTGTTCTGGGCGCTGCTCGGCGGGGTGGCAGCTTCGGAGTGGTCACCGCCGTGGAGATCGCACTACTACCGATCCCCGACGTGGTGGCGGGGATGATGCTGTGGGAGCTCGATCGGGCACGTGAGGTGATCACCGCCTGGGCGGACTGGACCGTCACCGTCCCCGAGTCGGTCACCAGCTCGCTACGGCTGGTGCGCTTCCCACCGCTGCCGGAGTTGCCGGACCACCTGCGCGGCCGGGAGCTGGTGGTGGTCGACGGTGCGATCGTCACCGACGCAGACGATCCCGTGTCGGCCGGTCGATCCGATTCCGGGAAAGCGCCGAGCCGAATCCGGGATCAGTCCGCGCAGACCAGACCGACGCTCGTGCACGGGACGGTGACCGCACACATCGACAGCGAGATCCGCAGGTAACGCAGAACCTGGGAACGCAGGGACCGCTCGCTCATTCCGTTCGCCTCCAGACGACCGCGACCGCATCGTGACGTCGGTAACCCTACGCCCGGTTGCTTGTTACTCGCGCGTCGATGAGACATACGCCGACGCCCCGCGTCCCGGACGGTTCCGGGACGCGGGGCGTCGCTGCGCGTCCGCTACTCGGCCGTGGCCTCGCCGGCCAGCGCGCCGACGGTCTCGTCCTTAGTCAGCCGGGGCTTGCCGACGAACGTGAACTTGGCGTCCTCGCCCTTGCTCTCGCCGTCCCAGCCCTCGACGCCGACCTCGACGATCTGGCCGGCACCGATCTCGCCGAACAGGATCTTCTCCGACAGCTGGTCCTCGATCTCCCGCTGGATCGTGCGACGCAGCGGCCGCGCGCCCAGCACCGGGTCGAAGCCGCGCTTCGCCAGCAGGGCCTTGGCCTGCTCGGTGACCTCGATCTCCATGTCCTTGTTCTTCAGCGCACGCGCCACACGCTGCACCATCAGATCGACCATCTGGATGATCTGGTCCTTGGTGAGCTGGTGGAACACGACGATGTCATCGATGCGGTTGAGGAACTCGGGTCGGAAGTGCTTCTTCAGCTCGTCGTTCACCTTGAGCTTCATGCGCTCGTAGTTGCTGCCGTGGCCGTCGTCCTGCGAGAAACCGAGACCGACCGCCTTGCTGATGTCGCTCGTGCCCAGGTTCGACGTGAAGATCAGGACCGTGTTCTTGAAGTCCACGGTGCGACCCTGACCGTCGGTCAGGCGACCGTCCTCCAGAACCTGCAGCAGCGTGTTGTAGATCTCGCTGTGCGCCTTCTCGATCTCGTCGAACAGGACCACCGAGAACGGCTTCCGGCGCACCTTCTCAGTGAGCTGGCCGCCCTCCTCGTAGCCGACGTACCCGGGAGGGGCACCGAACAGCCGCGATGCGGTGAAGCGGTCGTGGAACTCGCCCATGTCGATCTGGATCAGCGCGTCGTCCTCGCCGAACAGGAAGTTCGCCAGCGCCTTGCTCAACTCCGTCTTGCCCACGCCCGACGGGCCGGCGAAGATGAACGAACCCGACGGACGCTTGGGGTCCTTGAGACCTGCGCGGGTACGCCGGATCGCCTTCGAGACGGCCTTGACGGCGTCCTCCTGGCCGATGATCCGCTTGTGCAGCTCGTCCTCCATGCGGAGCAGACGCGTCGTCTCCTCCTCGGTGAGCTTGAAGACGGGGATGCCGGTCCAGTTGCCCAGCACCTCGGCGATCTGCTCCTCGTCGACCTCCGCGACGACGTCCAGGTCGCCCGAGCGCCACTGCTTCTCCCGCTCGGCGCGCTGGTTGATCAGCTGCTTCTCCTTGTCACGGAGACTCGCGGCCTTCTCGAAGTCCTGCTCGTCGATCGCCGACTCCTTCTCGCGGCGCGCGTCCGCGATCTTGTCGTCGAACTTGCGCAGGTCCGGCGGAGCCGTCATGCGCCGGATGCGCATCCGCGCGCCCGCCTCGTCGATCAGGTCGATCGCCTTGTCCGGCAGGAACCGGTCGTTGATGTACCGGTCGGCCAGCGTGGCGGCGGCGACCAGCGCACCGTCGGTGATCGAGACGCGGTGGTGCGCCTCGTACCGGTCGCGAAGCCCCTTGAGGATCTCGATGGCGTGCTCGACGCTCGGCTCGCCCACCTGGACGGGCTGGAAGCGGCGCTCCAGCGCGGCGTCCTTCTCGATGTACTTGCGGTACTCGTCGAGGGTGGTCGCGCCGATGGTCTGCAGCTCACCGCGGGCCAGCTTGGGCTTGAGGATCGACGCGGCGTCGATCGCACCCTCGGCGGCGCCCGCACCGACCAGCGTGTGCAGCTCGTCGATGAACAGGATGATGTCGCCGCGGGTGTCGATCTCCTTGAGCACCTTGCGCAGACGCTCCTCGAAGTCGCCGCGGTACCGGCTGCCCGCCACCAGGGACCCGAGGTCCAGGGTGTAGAGCTGCTTGTCCTTGAGCGTCTCGGGGACGGCGCCGTTGACGATGGCCTGGGCGAGGCCCTCGACCACGGCGGTCTTGCCGACACCGGGCTCGCCGATCAGCACCGGGTTGTTCTTGGTGCGCCGCGAGAGGACCTGCATGATCCGCTCGATCTCCTTGGCCCGGCCGATCACCGGGTCGAGCTTCCCCTGCGCCGCCGCGGCGGTCAGATTTCGCCCGAACTGGTCGAGCACCAGTGACGTCGACGGGGTACCCGCCTCGCCACCCGAGGTGCGGGCACCGGCGCCTGCGGGCTCGCCGCCGCCGCCCTCCTTGCCCTGGTAGCCCGAGAGCAGCTGGATGACCTGCTGGCGGACCCGGTTGAGATCGGCACCCAGCTTCACCAGGACCTGGGCGGCCACGCCCTCGCCCTCGCGGATCAGGCCGAGCAGGATGTGCTCGGTGCCGATGTAGTTGTGCCCTAGCTGCAGTGCCTCGCGCAGCGAGAGCTCGAGCACCTTCTTGGCACGCGGGGTGAACGGGATGTGGCCGGACGGGGCCTGCTGGCCCTGCCCGATGATCTCCTCCACCTGGCTGCGCACCCCCTCGAGGGAGATGCCGAGCGACTCGAGTGACTTCGCGGCCACGCCCTCACCCTCGTGGATGAGACCCAAGAGGATGTGCTCGGTGCCGATGTAGTTGTGATTGAGCATCCTGGCTTCTTCTTGTGCCAGGACGACGACGCGCCGAGCGCGGTCCGTGAACCTCTCGAACATGGCCATTTTCCTCACATCCCGGTACGACGGATTCCGGCTGGATGCCGAACCCGAACTAGAACCGTCTGTAGCTGGTGTTCCCACTGTAGTTCGGTAGCGGGAACCGTGTACCGGCGCCGGTGGCCGCGACGGGCGTCGAGGGCCGGCCCCGGGCGGTCGGTCCGCCCGATACGCCAGGTAGAACGCACCCCCCACGGCGAATGCTTCCCCGTTCCGCCGTCAGCGAACGGGGAGGGGATGTGCCCGCCGGTCCCTGCGGCCGCTCAGTTGGCGGCGTTGAAGGCTTCGATGACGTCCGCGCTGATGCGGCCGCGGTCGTTGACCTTCTTCCCGTTCTTGCGGGCCCATTCGCGGATCGCGGCGCTCTGCGAACGATCGATGGCGGCGCGGCCGCGCCCGGCGGCGACGGGTACGGTGGCCTTGGCGCGCTTGCGGCCGCCGCTGCGGCGCGCGTGATCGACCCATTCCTGTAGCGAACCGCGCAGCCTGGCCGCATTCTTGGTCGAAAGATCGATCTCGTAGGTGACGCCGTCGAGCGAGAATTCCACCGTCTCGTCGGCGGTCTGAGTCTCGTCTACATCGTCGACCAGTGTGACGGTGACCTTGCGTGCCATGGGTGGCGATCCCTTCGATACGGTTATGTTCGGCAGTTCACTTACAGAATAGCCACGAATCGCGATGATTGCGAAGAAGCGCGCGGGATCAATCCCGATCACTAGGACCGACCGGCATCAATCCCGACCGAGTGGCCGAACGAGCGGAAACAGAATGGTCTCCCGGATGCCGAGGCCGGTGAAAGCCATCAGCAGCCGGTCGATTCCCATACCGGTTCCGGTGGTAGGGGGCATTCCCTGCTCCATCGCGGCGAGGAACTCCTCGTCCAGCACCATCGCCTCGTCATCACCCGCTGCGGCCAGCCGCGCCTGATCGACGAATCGGTCGCGCTGCACAACCGGGTCGACCAGCTCCGAATATCCGGTCGCCAGCTCGAATCCGCGCACGTACAGATCCCACTTCTCGGTCACCCCCGCGCGCGTGCGGTGCTGCCGCGTGAGCGGCGTGGTCTCCACGGGGAAATCCCGTACGAAGAACGGCTTGTCACCCATCTTCGGAGCCGCCGTGTGCTCCCACAACTCCTCGACGAGCTTGCCGTGCCCATACCCCTTACCGGAGGGCACCTCGAGACCGAGACGGCCCGCCAGTGCGGTCAGTTCGGCCACGGTGGAGGCGGGGGTGACGTCCTCACCCACGGCCTCCGACAGCGAGCCGTACATGTCGATCTGCGGCCACTCACCGCCCAGGTCGAACTCCTCGCCGTCGGCCAGCGTCACCGTCGTCGACCCGAACACCGCGGTGGCGATCTCCTGCACCACCTCGCGAGTGGTCCGGGCGGAATCGTCGTACGTTCCGTAGGCCTGGTATGTCTCGAGCATCGCGAACTCCGGCGAATGCGTCGAGTCGATGCCCTCGTTCCGGAAATTCCGGTTGATCTCGAAAACGCGCTCGAGTCCACCCACGACGCACCGCTTGAGATACAACTCGGGTGCGATCCGCAGGAACAGGTCGATATCGAGCGCGTTCGAGTGGGTCACGAACGGCCGCGCCGCAGCACCGCCGGGCAGCGTCTGCAGCATCGGCGTCTCGACCTCGAGGAAATCGCGTCGTTCCAGCGCATTCCGCAGCTCACGCACGACGGCGACCCGCTTACGGGCCATGTCCCGCGCCCCGGGGCGAACGATCAGATCCGCGGCGCGATTCCGGACCCGCGACTCCTCCGACAGTTCGGAATGCAGCACCGGCAACGGACGTAGCGCTTTGGCGGCGATCCGCCAGGAATCAGCCATCACGGACAGCTCGCCGCGCCGCGACGAGATCACCTCGCCACGCACGAACAGGAAGTCTCCGAGATCCGTGTCCGCTTTGTACCGGGCCAGCGATTCCGCGCCGATTCCGGCCACCGACAGCATCACCTGCAGGGTGACACCATTCCCCTCCTGCAGGGTCGCGAAACACAGCTTGCCCGTATTCCGCTGAAAGATGACACGCCCCACCACGCCGACCTGCAGGCCGGTCTCGGTGTCGGGCTCGAGCTCGGGGTACGCATCGCGGATCTCGCGCAGGCTGTGCGTGCGGGGCACCGACACGGGATACGGGTCGCCACCGTCGGCCAGGATCCGGGCGCGCTTGTCCATCCGCATCCGCTGCTGCTCGGACACCTCTGGGCGGCCTGCGGAATTCACGTCGTCAGTCACGACGTATAACAATAACCGCCGCTATCGACCCGGCATTCGCGAGCGCCCGGGTCGGTCCCGACACGACCTAGCCCGAGTGGGCGGCGAACTGTGCGACCGCGCGCCGGTACGCGGGCGCGGTCACGCCGGCGCCCAGCGTGGTGAGCGCGCGGAACCCGCCCTCGACGTGCGATGCGCACACGCCACGGTCGCGCAGCCGCATCGCGATCGCCGCGGCGGTCGCGCCGTTGGTGCTGACGAGCAGCCACTGCGCCTCCCGGCCGGCCGTGGACAGGCTGGTGGGAAGGCCGGGAACGACGCGGGCGATCACGGCCGCCGCATCGATGGCGACCGCGCCGGGGAGGATGCCGTCGCGGCTGCGATCGGCCTGGTCACGGACGTCGATGACGCCAACGCCGGATTCGAGAAGAGTGTGCAGAGCGTACACGTCGAGTGCTCCATGCGAGTGTGGCGAACGGGTGGGCTACGCAGATCCTGTCCAGGCCGCGGCGAGACACCCGCGGTCCTACCAGGACCGACAACACTCCAGACAGCTGCGCACACTCGTGGTCACGGCTGGCAACCTAGCAGAGTCGCCGCGACGACCACAAGAGTTCCACTCACCGACGCGCATAACCCGTGCGGCCTATCGGTGCCGAGGGCGACGCGCGGTCTCCCGCTGGTAGACCGCGCGCAGCCCCTGCAGGGTCAGATCCGGGCGCCGGACGGTGACGGTGCGGCACTCCGCGAGCACCGCGTCGTCGAGCCCACCCGTGGCGACGACGGTGGCGTCGGCGAGCTCCGGAAGCTCCGTGCGGACCCGGCCCACCAGCGCGTCCACCATCCCGGCGAAGCCCAGCAGCACCCCGGCCTGCAGTGCCTCGACGGTGTTCTTGCCGACCACCGAGCGTGGCGGCGCCAGCTCCACGCGGCGCAGCGCCACCGTCCGCGCGGCCAGCGCGTCGAGCGCGATGTCGATGCCCGGCGCGATCGCGCCACCGAGGAACTCGCCGCGGCCGCTCACCACGTCGACACGCGTCGATGTCCCGAAATCGACGACGACACAAGCCGATCGGAAGATCGTGAATGCGCCCGCCGCGTTGGCCACCCGATCGGTGCCCACCTCGCGCGGGTTGTCCACCAGGAGTGGTACGCCCGTCTTGACCCCGGGAGCGATCACCACGTGTGCGGCCTCCGGGAAGTACCGCGGCAGCATCGAGCGGATGGCGCGCAGCAGCTCCGGCACCGTCGACAGCGCACAGACGCCGGTGACCGCCGCCGTGGGCACCTCGATGAGGCCGCGCACCAGCAGCGCCAACTCGTCGCCGGTCATCCGCGCATCGCTGCGGATCCGCCACGTACCCAGCGGCGGGTCACCCACGTCACCGTCGGCGGGGAACAGGCCCAGCGCGACCGACGTGTTGCCGCCGTCGATCGTCAGCAGCACGGCCGGTCAGACCCGGCCAGTGGCGAGGCCGAAACCGTCGGGGACGTACGCGGGGTCCGGGCCGAGCGCCGCCGTGTGGTTGTCGGCGTCCACGAACACCACCCGTGGGTCGTACGCCGCCACCTCGGCGGGATCCATGATCCCGTAGGCGATGATGATCACGATATCCCCTGGATGCACGAGATGTGCTGCGGCGCCGTTGATCCCGATCACTCCGGTGCCTCGCTCACCCGCGATCACATAAGTCTCGAGGCGGGCACCGTTGGTCACGTCGACGATGGCGACCTGCTCACCCTCGAGCAGATCGGCGGCGTCCAGCAGGTCCGCGTCGATGGTCACCGAGCCCACGTAGTGCAGATCCGCCTGCGTCACCGTGGCGCGATGGATCTTGGATTTCATCATGGTGCGCAGCATGATTCAGACCTCCTCAGCCTGTGCGGTGCGGTCGGTCGCGGGGTCGGCCAGGAACCCGGCGCCGATCGCGACGCCGACGTTGTCGAGCAGGCGGGTACGGCCCAACCGCGCCGCGACCAGCAGCCGGCCGTCGCCGTGCTCGGGCGCCTCGGACAGATCGGGCGCCCGGAGCTCGAGGTAGTCGACGTCGAGCTCCGGTGCGTGCGCCAGCACGTCGCGCGCGGCCGCCAGGATCGCGGCCCGGCCGCCCTGCGCCGCGTAGGCCCCGGCCAGCAGTGCCGCCGACAGCGTGACCGCCACCTCTCGCTGCTGCGGCTCGAGGTAGGTGTTGCGCGAGCTCATGGCCAGGCCGTCGGCCTCCCGCACCGTGGGCACGCCCACGATGCGGGCGTCCATGTTCAGATCGGTCACCATCTGCTGCACCAGCACCAGCTGCTGGTAGTCCTTCTCGCCGAAGTACGCGGCGTGCGGGCGGACGATGTTGAGCAGCTTGTTCACCACGGTGAGCATCCCGGCGAAGTGGGTGGGGCGGCTCGCGGCCTCGAGCCCCACCCCCGCCGGTCCGGGGTGCACCGTGGTGCGCGGACCGGTGGGGTACATCGCCGATGCCGACGGCGCGAACACGAGCTCGACGCCGGCGGCCGTGAGCTTCTCGATGTCTGCGTCCACGGTGCGCGGGTACGCGTCGAGATCCTCGCCGGCCCCGAACTGCAGGGGGTTGACGAATATCGACACCACGACCACCGCGCCCGTCAGCCGGGCGGCGTGGACGAGCTCGAGGTGCCCCGCGTGCAGGGCGCCCATGGTGGGCACCAGCGCGACCTGCCGGCCGGTGGCGCGCAGCGCCGCCGTGACCTTCGACAGCTGCACCGGATCGTGGTGCACGGTGAGTCGACCGGGCGTGTACATCCCGGTGGGTGAGCTCATCTTCTCAACACTCCTTCACGGTTGCGGTTTGAGGACGGTGTCGAGGATCGACAGGGTTCCGGATTGGCTAGCCGCGCGGCGGGACTGGGCCCGGTATGCGGCCGCGATCGGGGGGTCGACGGCGTCCAGCGCCGCCCGGTGGCGGCGGACGGTGTCGGCGTCGCCCCGCGCCGCGGGGCCGGTCAGCGCCGCGGGCCCCGACCGCAGCGCGTTCTCGAGGGCGGCACGCGCCAGCGGACCGAGCACCCGCTCGGGCAGGCCCGCAGCCGGTCCGCCGACCGAATCCTGGTGGGCGCCACCGTCCAACGCGACGGTCAGCGCGGCGACCGCGTCGTCGATCAGAGCGACGAGGTGGTTGGCGCCGTGCGACAGCGCCGCGTGGTAGAGGGCCCGGGCGTCCTCGCGGACACGAACCGGCTCGGCCCCCAGCTCGATCGCGAGGGCCTGCCCCACCGCATAACCGACCTCGTCGACGGCGGTGACGCCGACGCACGCCGACCGCAGCCTGTCGGTGTCCTCGGGCGCGTCGACGAACGTCATCGCGGGGTGGAACGCCACGGTCGTACACCCGCGCACGCTGAGCGGCGCGAGCACGCCGACCCCCGTGGCGCCGGAGGTGTGCAGGACGATAGCGGAGGGATTGACCAGCGGCGCCAGGCCTTCGACGCACTGCGCGAGCACGGTGTCGGGCACGGCCAGGATCAGCAGCTCGGCATGGGCGGCGACGGCGGCGGGCTCACGAATCGCGGCCTCGGGCAGGCGCCGGGCGGCGCGGGCACGGGAGGTGCTCGACGGTGCCGACACAGCAGACACGATGTGGCCGACGCGCTCGAGCGCCTCGCCGAGGGCTGTACCGACACGGCCGGCGGAGACGATGCCTACCGACAGGCGGGCGGGCGCGGGATTGGGGATACCACCGAACTCATGAGCAGTGGTCATCGACTTCTGACAGCACGGTCAGCCTCCAGGTGGTTCGTTCCAGGCCCGCACCGCGGGTACCAGACGTACACGAGAAGGCTAGGCCCGGCTCACCACGGGCCGCAACGCGATGTGACAGAGGTCATCGACGCCGCCCGCAGGCAGGCCGGCACGTCGACCGGCAGTCACGTCGCAGGTTGATGTGATCGATGGGTGTGACCGGCCGTTCCGGGGACACCGCGCCCACCGAGTGGATCAGCTGATGGCGTATCGCGGCCGAACGACTCCGTGCTCTCGCGCTACACGTCGTCGCCGTGGCGGCGGCGGCCCGCGGTGCGCTCGGTGCCGGCGTTCATGCGCGCGATCAGCTCGGCCACGGTGCTGCCCGACGAGTGCTGGCCGTTCACCGGGTCGTGGCCCTCGGCCGCGGGCTCGGCGGCCTGATCCGGCTCCGTCCGATCCTGCTCGGCGCCGCTCGACCGGCCGCCGGCGCGGCCCCATTCGAGGGCGTTCTCCCAGCCCTCGTGGCCGCCGTCCTGCCGCGCGGGTTCCTCCGCGGGCACCTGCTCCGCCACGGACTCGTCCGGGGCGTATTGCTGGGCGGGACCGGTCGGGTACGCCGCGGCGGCCGGATAACGCTGATCGGGGTGCGCCCACCGACCCTGCGTGGGGGCCTGCTGCCAGACCTGCTCGGCGGGGGGCTGGTCCCAGCCCGGCTGCGCGGGATAGCCCGGCCCGGCGGAGTAACCCGGCTGCCCCTGCCACGGCTGCTGCGCGGGCTGACCCTGCTGTCCCTGGGAGCGCTGCGGCGGGTAACCCTGCTGAGCCTGCCGTCCCTGGTACCCCCGCTCGGCCGCGAATCCCCGCTGCGCGGGCGGCGGCACGAAGTCCTCCACGGGCTCGATGTCCACGGGCTCGGGCTCCGGCGCCGCCTGGCGGCTGCGCCCGAAGCCGAAGCCGAACCGCCGACCGGAGCTCGGCCGTCCCCCGGCCTCCTCCTGCTCCACCGACTCGGTCTCGACGACCGTCTCCATGATGCGCGTCTCGTCGCGGGACGGCGCCTGCGCCCGCTGCACCGGCTCGTCGACGACGGCCTGGAAGACCGTGGTCGGGCTCTCGTCGCCGGGGCCACCGTCGTGCCCGATCAGCGCATGCTCCGCATCGATCGGCTCGTCGGCGGCGTCGTCGTCATGGAAGTCGTCCGCGAACTCGGTCACGTCACCGCCCGCACCCCCGTCGGAACCGTAGTAGCTGTCGAAGTCGTCACCGCCGGCGGCGAGGTTCTCGCCGCTCGCGACGTGCGCCCGATGCATCGACTCGAAGTCCTGCTGCGCGCGCACCCGGTCGTCGTCCTCGAACACCCCGGACGAGGCGGCCGCCTCGGCGAGCGCCCGCCGCTGCGCCGTCGCGTACAGCTCCGCATACGACGGGCCCAGGTCGCGCCCGAGCAGCTCTTCGAGGTTCGCGCGCAACGCCAGCACCTCGGACTTGAGCGAGTCCAGCTCGGCGTTCGCCTCCGCCCGCAGGTCCGCGCGCAGATCACGCTCCAGAGTGAGCTCGTACTCGCGACGGGCGGTGATCTCCCGCTCCAGCTGCAGGTCGTACACCAGCTTGAGGTCGCGTTCCTTCGCGTCCGCAGCCCGCAGGTCCCGCAGGTATCGCGCGATGAGGAAGGCCGCGATCACCAGGCCCCAGATCAGCAGGATCAGTGAGATCGCACCCCACGGCTCGCTGTCCACGAACACCGAGAGCACGGTCCCGATCACAGCGAGCACGATGATCGCGGCGAGCATCAGCTGACCCACGCCACCCCTCGATCGCCGGTTCGGCCGCCGCCGGACAGGAGAAGTCATGACGTGACCATACCGTTCTACAACCCCTTACCGTCGCACCCCGCGCAAATGTCGCTTTCGTAGACAACCGCCCCACCCGTTTCAAACAGGTTGAACGGAGTGTCACCCGCCCTTGCGCCGGCCAGGCAGCGATCACGCCGGGGAGGCGTCCGTGGGCTGCTCATCGGGAGCTCACCTGCGCGCCGGGCCAGGCAGCGATCACGCCGGGGAGGCGTCCGTGGGCTGCTCATCGGGATCGTCAGGCGTACGACAACACCGCTCCAACCACAGCGCCGCCGCCACCAGCAGCAGCGCGCCGACCAGGCCGAGCGCCGCGCCCGGCATGTCGTGTTGGGCGGCGGTCAGCGTGGACCGCTCCGACAGCAGGAACACCAGCAGGCCGCCGAACACGCCGACCGCGAACGCGCCGAGCAGCGCCGACGCCTTGGCCAACGCCACAGCCCGCGCCACGGTGATCGGGTGCATCCGGCCGGCGCCGATGCCGACGCGCCCGCCGGCGACGCGCGAGCGCACCACGAACGCCACCGGCGTCTCGATCGCTGCGAGCACGTACAGCGACCCCCCCGCCAGCAGCGGCACGGACGGCAGCGAGCCGTAGTGCGACCGCACCACGATCCACACCGCCACGCCCACGGCGAGGGCGATCGCCACCAGCTCACGCCATCCGGTCGGCTTGAGGCCGCGCCGAGGTTCGGGCGCGCCGCCGTCCGCGGGTACGCCGGGGAACCGGGGTCCACGCTCGGTCACCGTCGGGTCACCCCCGCGACGTCGGCGGCGGGCAGGGCCCGCACCAGGTCCACGACGCGGCCGCAGCCGGGCAGCACTGCGTCCGGGTCGGCGGCCAGCCACGGGACCAGGACGAACGCGCGCTCGTGGGCGCGCGGGTGCGGCAGAGTCAGCTCGCGATCGGAGTCCAGGACCGGGTCCGCGCCGTCCCACACCGCGACGACGTCCACGTCGAGGGTGCGTGGGCCCCAGCGCACGGTACGGACACGCTCGGCCTCGGCCTCCCGCTCGCGCGCGAAGGCGAGCCACGCCGCAGCGTCGCGGGCAGGATCGTCGGCGACCACGGTGGCGTTCACGAAGTCGTCCTGCTCGACGCCGCCCCACGGCGGGGTGGTGTACAGCGGCGATCGCGCGGCCAGCGCCGGCCCCAGCGCAGCGATCGCACGCTCGACGGTGGCTGCGGCGTCGCCGATGTTCGCGCCGATCGACAGCACCGCGCGGGTCATGAGTCGACCCCTGTGCCCCCGGCCGGCTGCGACCCGCCCCGGCGCGAGCGTCGCGCGACCACGGCCACGTCGGCGAAGGTCAGCGGAATCGGCGCCGACGGCTTGTGGATCGTGACCTCGACCGCGTGCACGCGCGGGTCGGCCGCGACGACGTCGGCGATCTCTGCGGCGACGGTCTCGATCAGGTTCCGCGGCGGGCCGGCCACGATGTCGTGTGCACGCTGCGCCAGCGCCCCGTAGTCGACGGTGTCGGCCAGGTCGTCGGTCTCGGCGGCGCGGCGCGAGTCGACCCACAGCACGAGGTCGACCAGGAAGTCCTGCCCATCGCGCCGCTCGTGGTCGAACACGCCGTGGTTGCCGCGGACCGCGAGGCCGCGCAGTTCGATGCGGTCAGCCACCGTCGGCTCCCGCCGGCACGGGCGGCTGGGTGCGGAGCGCGGCTCCGCCCTGCTGCCAGGCGGCGGCAACCGCGACGGCGTCGACGGACGCCCGCACGTCGTGCACGCGGACGCCCCAGACGCCTGCCGCGGCGCACAGGGCCGACACGGCCGCCGTCGCCACCTCACGACCGGCGGGCGGGCGACCGCCGAGCAACTCACCGAGGAACCGCTTGCGCGACGCTCCGACCAGCACCCGCAGTCCCGTCCCGGTGAACGCGTCGAGTGAGCGCAGCAGCGCCCAGTTGTGGTCCGCGCGCTTCGCGAAACCCAGGCCCGGATCGAGGATCACCCGCTCGGCGGGCACGCCCGCGGCGACGGCGAGCTCGACCTGCTGCAGCAGTTCGTCACGCACGCTGGTCACGACGTCGTCGTACTCGGCGAAGTCGTGCCGCAGATCCAGCGACGAGCGCCAGTGCATCAGCACCCACGGGACGCTGGAGTCGGCGACCACACGGGCCATGTCGGGATCGGCGCGGCCGCCGGAGACGTCGTTGACGATCGCCGCGCCCGCGGCGAGCGCCGCGGTGGCCACCGATGCGCGCATGGTGTCCACCGACACCGTCACACCCGCGGCCGCCAGCGCGCCGATCACCGGGACCGCGTGGTCGCGCTCGACCTACGCGGGCACGCGGTGCGCGCCCGGGCGCGTCGACTCGCCGCCCACGTCGACGATGGCGGCCCCCTCGGCCACCAGTTCGAGCCCGTGCGCGACCGCAGCGTCCACGTCGAGATACCGTCCTCCGTCGGAGAACGAGTCGGCGGTCACGTTCACGACACCCATGACCAGCGTCGCCTCCCGATCGGCCGGCACGCTCCGTGGGGCGACCCGGACCGTCACCGGCGCAGAATGAGGTCGAGCGCCTCTGCCCGCGACGACGCGCTGCTCTTGAACAGCCCGCGCACCGCCGATGTGGTGGTGGTGGCTCCGGGCTTGCGGATGCCGCGCATCGCCATGCACAGGTGCTCGGCCTCGATGACGACGATGACGCCGCGCGGGTCCAGCTTGCGCAGCACAGCGTCCGCGATCTGGGACGTGAGGCGCTCCTGGACCTGCGGTCGCTTGGCGTACAGGTCCACCAGCCGCGCGAGCTTGCTCAAACCTGTTACCCGGCCCGCCGGGCCCGGAATGTAGCCGACGTGCGCCACCCCGTGGAACGCCACCAGGTGGTGCTCGCACGTCGAGTACATGGGGATGTCCTTGACCAGGACCAGCTCGTCGTGGTTCTCCTCGAACGTCGTGTCGAGGACGGCGTCGGGATCCGTGTGCAGACCCGCGAACATCTCCGCGAACGACCGTGCGACGCGCTCCGGCGTCTCCACGAGGCCCGAGCGACTCGGGTCCTCACCGACGGCGAGCAACAACTCGCGCACGGCGGACACCGCACGGTCGTGGTCGAAAGGAGAGATCGCCGCGCCCGTCTGCGCCGTGGTCATCGTTCAGTCCTCGCTGCTCGGGCGCTCGCCCGCAGCGGGCCGGCCGTTGTCACCGTCGACGGGCCCGCCCGCAGGCGGCCATCCGGGAGCCGACCAGCCGGCGGGGGCGCCGTAGTCGGGGCGACTACCGTTGCCGCCCTGGCCGTTCGGATACTGGCTGCTCGGCCCCTGACCCGACGGAGCCTGACCGTTGGGGTACTGGCCGTTCGGGTACTGCGGTCCCGGGTACTGGTGACCGGGGTGCTGCCCCTGGGGCCTCGGGTACTGCCCCTGGGGGTACTGGGCCCCCGGATACTGGCCACTCGCCGGATACTGGCCGCCGGGCTGCTGCCCGTTGCCCGGGTACTGGGTGCCCGGGTACTGCGCCCCCGGGTACTGCCCGCCGTTCGGACTCGTCGGGGTCTGGCCCGCGGGGTACCGGCCCTCCCAGCCGTGGCCGGGTGCACCCGGGCCCATCGCCGGCTGCCCCACGGCCGCGGTGAGCGCCTTGGCGCGTTCGGCCTCCTCGTCGACTGGCGGCCAGGGCTCGCCCTTCTCGAGGGCGATCTCCTTGGGCGTCTTGATCGGCGGCTTGTTCGAGGGGATCCGCTCGCCGAACACGTCGAACTGCGTGATCCGCGGCCGCTTCTCGACGCTGGCGAAGATCCGCTCGAGGTCCTTGCGGACCAGCGTCTCCTTCTCCAGCAGCTCGGTGGCCAGCACGTCGAGCACGTCGCGGTACTCGTTGAGGATCGCCCACGCCTCGGTGTGCGCGGCCTCGATCAGACTGCGCACCTCCTCGTCGATGTCCTTCGCGACGTCCTGCGAGTACTGCGGACCGCCGCCCATACCGCGGCCCAGGAACGGGTCGCCCTCGTCCTGCCCGTACTTCACGGCACCCAGGCGGGCGCTCATGCCGTACTCGGTGACCATCGCGCGGGCGATCTTGGTGGCCTGGTCGATGTCGCTGGACGCGCCCGTCGTGGGCTCCGCGAAGACCAGCTCCTCGGCCGCGCGGCCGCCCATCGAGAACACCAGGCGCGCGATCATCTCGGCGCGGGTGTACATGCCCTTGTCGTTCTCCGGCACCGCCAGTGCGTGGCCGCCGGTGCGGCCGCGCGCCAGGATCGTCACCTTGTAGACCGGGTCGAGGTCGCGCGACGCCCATGCGGCGAGCGTGTGCCCACCCTCGTGGTACGCCGTGACCTTCTTCTCGTGCTCGCTGATGATCCGGCTCTTGCGGCGCGGGCCGCCGACCACCCGGTCGACCGCCTCCTCCATCGTCGCCCCGGTGATCAGGGTGCCGTTCTCGCGCGCCGTGAGCAGCGCGGACTCGTTGATGACGTTGGCCAGGTCGGCGCCTGACATGCCGGGCGTGCGCTTGGCGAGCCCGTCCAGGTCGACGTCGTCCGCCAGCGGCTTGCCCTTGGCGTGCACCTGCAGGATCGCCTTGCGGCCCGCCATGTCCGGGTTGGACACGGGGATCTGCCGGTCGAACCGGCCGGGGCGCAGCAGCGCCGGGTCGAGGATGTCGGGCCGGTTGGTGGCCGCGATCAGGATCACGCCCTGCCGGTCGCCGAAGCCGTCCATCTCGACCAGCAGCTGGTTGAGGGTCTGCTCCCGCTCGTCGTGCCCGCCGCCGAGGCCCGCGCCGCGCTGGCGCCCGACCGCGTCGATCTCGTCGACGAAGATGATGCAGGGACTGTTCTCCTTGGCCTGCTCGAACAGATCGCGGACGCGGGACGCACCGACACCCACGAACATCTCGACGAAGTCCGAGCCGGATATCGTGAAGAACGGCACCCCGGCCTCGCCGGCCACGGCGCGCGCGAGCAGCGTCTTGCCGGTACCCGGCGGGCCGTACAGCAGTACGCCCCGGGGGATCTTCGCGCCGAGCGCCTGGTATCGCGCCGGGTTCTGCAGGAAGTCCTTGATCTCGTAGAGTTCCTCGACGGCCTCGTCCGCACCCGCCACATCAGCGAACGTCGTCTTGGGCATGTCCTTGCTCAGCTGCTTGGCCTTCGACTTGCCGAAGCCCATGACGCCGCCGCGGCCGCCGCCCTGCATCCGGTTCATCAGGAAGAAGAACAGGCCCACCAACAGGATCACCGGCAGGAACATCAGCAACAGGCTCTGCCAGAGCGACGAGTCCTGCGACACGTTGGTCGTGTAGGTGGCGCCCTTCGCCGCCTGCACATCGGCGAAGATGTCCCGCACGGTCCCCGAGGGGTACTTCGTGAACACCTTGGTCGCGCCGTCGGTACCGTCGACCGCTTTGTCCAGCGTGATCCGGAGCGTCTGCTCCTTGTCATCGATCTGGACGTCTTTGACGTTGTCGGTCTTCAGCTGCGCGAGCGCGACAGACGTGGACACGGCCTTGTAATCGCGATTGCCGCCGCTGCTGAGCATCGTGAACGCCCACACCAGCAGTACGAACCCGGCGACGACGGCCAGATTGCGGATCAGAGTCTTGCGTTTCATAGCGTTCGGCCTAGCGGCTCGTCGGTCCTTCCAAGCGGAGCGCGCGCGTCGATCTGCGCGGGGTCGATTCCCCAGGCTACCCCGCCTGGCGGCCGGTGCCGCGTTCGCTCGCTCAGGGCGAACGTCGGGCCCGGGCCCGACGGTGCCGGACGCGGCCCGCGGGAGCCACCGTCAGGCTGCCGGGGCCCTGCCCGCCGACCTACGCCCGCGCCCCACCGCGGCGAGGGCCCCGGCCGCGGCCAGGCCACCCGGCTCGGCTCCCCCGGTCTCGGCGAGCGAGGTGACCACTGCGCGGAACTCCTCGACGTACCGGGCGATCGCGGCGTGGGCCTCGGGGGTGTCGGGGTGCATAGCGTTGTAGTCCAGGCCTCCGTCGTGGCGGTTGAGCCAGAAGAACACCTCCCGGGCCGGGCTCGAGTTGCCGAACACCGAGAAGTCGTGCTTCGCCGCGAGCTCCCCGCCGGGCAGCCGGGTGAGGTCCAGGTACGACAGCATGGGCGCGGCGAAGCCGTGCTCGACGCCGAACGCCGGGTCGTCGCGCAGCAGGTCGATCATGGGGTAGATCGGCACGCCGTCGAGCTCGCGGGCCTCGACGAGCGCGTCCTGCGCGACACGCACCACATCGGCGAACGCGGTCCCGGCGGGGCACTCGAAGTGCACGGGCACCAACGTGACATACCAACCGACAGCGAACCTGTCGAGCGGATCCGGTCGGTCGTTGCGCGGCAGCGTCATCGCGAAGGTCTCGGATCCGGTGAACCGCCGGTGCAGCTCCGCCATCACCGCGAGCAGCCCGGCGTTCATGCCCCCGCCCGCGCTGCGCACCACGCAGGCGAACCGCTCCGCCACGTCGGGCCCGATGAACTCGGTGTCCGCAGCCATGAAACCGGGCGCCGACTCGCCGGGCGCGAGACCCAGCGACAGCGGGAACGACGGTGTCGTGCCACCCGACCGCACGATCGCCGCGCGCCAGCGCTGCACCACCTCGTCGCTGCAGCGCAAGCGCCCCACCCGGCGGCGCTGCTCCGCCGCGTAGGCCGCATACGGCCGGCCGGGGATCTCGACGTACGGCACCCCCGCGATCGCCGCGCTGTACCGGGAGAGCAGCTCGATGAAGGTGATCGCCTGCGAGACGCCGTCGGTGTAGAGATGGTCGGACGCCAGCGCGATGGTGAACCACGGATCCGCTCCGGTCGCGTGCTGCAGGTCGCCGACCCCGAAGGTGAACGACGACCACTCGGCGGGGGTGCGCGTGTGGGTGAAGACGAAGTCCTTGAGGGTGCCGTGCCCGCCGTCGCCGGGGATGTCGTCCCCACTGCCGCCGCGCGCCGCCACCGTCAGCTCGAGCCGGTCCGCAGGCAACGTGCGGCCGATCCAGTCACCGTCGGCGCCCCGGTCGAACCACGTGTGGAACGACGTGTGCGCGCGCAGGAAGTCGGTGAACACCCGGTGCATGACGGCCTCGTCGAACCGCTCGAACACGGTGAACTTGGTGACCCCGAGCCGCGCGACCGGGCGACCGTCGACCCGGGAGCTGCGGAGATGGTCCTGCTGCACGTACGACGGGACGATGCCGCAGGGTTCGGCGCGCATCATCGCGGCGCGGGTGGCCTCGCTCGCCGTCCACGCCATCCACTCGCCCGGCTCGCACCGCCATTTCTCCGCATAACCCGTCAGCACCCGTCGAGTCTGCATGAAGAGATGGCCGATTTGAAGCACCCGACACTGTTACCGCCGCGTCGTACCCCGCGCTATCCGCCCGCGTTCGTGATCATCTGGTCCACGAGCCGGGCCGGTATCACGCTGCCGGAGCTGCACTGTTTCGCGATGATGTTCACGTTGCGGAACACCCGGTAGTCGGCCACGCAGTGCCAGCCCGTGGCGCCGTTGTTCTGCGTCACGCGCCACGTGAGGTCGGTGGCGGTAGCCGTCTTACCGGCGTCCACCGACCACTGCGCGGTGAAGGTGTCGCTGGTCTTCTCCTGGTACGACGAGCAGGCCATCACAGCAGCCTTGACCTTGTCGAACGTGGACTGGGCGTCGGCATCGGCGCCGAACGAGCCGACGCCCACGCTGATCAGGTTCGAGAAGTCGGTGGCCGTGCCGTCGCGGTAGTAGGCCATGGTGCGCGAGAGGGTCGTGCCCCAGACCGCCGCACGGGTCGGCGCGTACGTCGTGAGGCAGTCGTCGGAGCCGACCACATCGGTGGGACCGGGATCCTCGGTCACGGCCGCACTCGTGTCCGGCGCGGGGAATGTGATCTGCGTGATCGTTTTCACCTGATCCGGGGTGATCATCGCCGCCGCGGGCAGCAGCGGCGGCGCGGCCGACGGTGACGCCGACGCGGAGGCGTCCGCCGACGCCGACGCGCTGGGCGACGGACCCGGACCGGATCCGCCGGAGCCCGACACCAACACCGCGACGATCGCGACGACCGCCACCACCAGCACCACGCCGCTACCGATCAGCAGCGCCAGCCAGCCGCGTCGGCCACCAGAACCGGGCCCGCCGGTGCCCGGCCCGCCCGATCCCGGCACCCCCGGTCCGTACCCGCCCGAGCCGTACCCCTGCGGCCCGCCCACCCCTGGCATGCCCATCGTCGCCCCCTGTCCGACACCTCCGGACTGATGTTACCGCCGCGTCAGCTCCTCGCGGTGCGCTCGAGCAGGGCACCGACGGCGAGCAGGTCGGCCTCGCCGCCCGGGCGCGCCACCAGCTGCACGCCGACACCGCGGAAGGGCACCGTCATCGCAGGCCAGCCCAGCACGTTCCACATGCTCGGGTACGGCGCGTACGCGACGTTGGGCACGACGTTGGCGACCCAGGAGCGTGCGCTGTAGCGGCGGGCGGCGATGGGTTCCGATGTCAGAGTGGGCGTGACGAGGATGTCGATCCGCGCGTCGGCGAAGGCCCGCTCCACGCGGGACCGCAGCGCGGCGGCGTCGGCCGGGCGCACCCAGCCCCGCCGGAGGGCGACTCGGCCGATCGCCACGTGCCGCCGGGTGCGTGGCTGCAACGCGCGCAGGTCCTCGCCGCGGGCGGCGAGATCGTCGGCGTCGACCGCGGCGACGGCGAACCACCGCGCCAGTACGACGGACGGGTCCGCCGGATACGGCACCCGGAAGTCCGCGACCGATAGGCCGTGCGCGGAGAGCTGCGCCGCCGCCGCGCGGGCGGCGGCGAGCACGCCGGGGCGCGCGAACGTCGCCGGGGTCGGCCGGTTCAGGCCCAGGCCGATGCGCAGACCGGCCGCGTCCCCCAGGTCCGCGAGCTCGGGGCGGTCGGCCATCACGGCGAGACCGAGCGCGGCGTCGGCGACCGTGGCGGCCATGGGCCCGTTCTCGGCCATGGTGAACCAGTTGTTGGCGCCCAGCTGCGCGGGCACGACACCCGTCCCGGGCTTGATCGCGACCAGGGAGCACGCGGCCCCCGGCACGCGCAACGAGCCCATGCCGTCGTTCCCGTGGGCGAGGGGCACATGCCCCGCCGAGACCGCCGCGCCCGAGCCGCCGGAGCTGCCGCCCGCGGTCCGACCCGGCCGAGCCGGGCTCCGGGTGATCACGTCCGAGTCGTCGGTCGTGCCCCACAGGCACAGCTCGGGCACCCGCGTCAGGCCCACCACCACGGCGCCGGCGGCGCGCAGCCGCCGCACGACGGGATGATCGCCGCTCGACGGTGCGATCCCCGCCGCGGCGGCGCCGGAGACACCGTCCAGGATGCGTTCGCCCGCCACGTCGACGTTGTCCTTGATCGCGACGGGCACCCCCGCCAGCGGGAGCGCGTAGCGGTCGGTGCGCGAGTCGACCGCGGCCGCCTCGGCGAGCGCCGCCTCGCGCCGCACTACGCGGAAGGCGCCCACGTCGGAGTCGGTCGCCGCGATCGCATCCAGCGCGGCGCGCGTCGCCTCGACCGCGGTGCGATCCCCCGCCCGGACCGACGCCGCGATCGCGACCGCCGTCTCGCCCCGCATCAGACGCTGTAGACGTGCGGCTCCAGGACCCCGATGTACGGCAGGTCCCGGTACCGCTCGGCGTAATCGAGGCCGTAGCCCACGACGAAAGCGCTGGGGATGTCGAAACCGATCCATGCGACGTCGACGTCGACCCGCACCGCCTCGGGCTTACGCAGCAGGGTGACCACGTTGAGCGACCGCGGATTGCGGCTCGCCAGGTTGCGCATCAGCCAGCTCAGGGTGAGCCCCGAGTCGATGATGTCCTCGACGATCAGCACGTCGCGGCCCTCGATGTCCCGGTCGAGGTCCTTGAGGATCCGCACCACACCCGAGCTGGACGTCGATGACCCGTAGCTCGACACCGCCATGAACTCCAGCTGCGTGGGCACGGGCAGCGCGCGGGCGAGGTCGGTCACGAACATCACGGCACCCTTGAGAACGGTGATGAGCAGCAGGTCGGGTTCGCCCTCGCGGACCGGGTAGCGCTCCGCGATCTGGCCGGCCAATTCGGTCGTGCGGGCGCGGATCTGCTCCTCGGTGAGAACGACAGACGCGATGTCCCCCGCATAGATTCCCGTTTCGGTCACCCGTCCGTACCTTTCGTCCGCCGACCAACTGGTCCACATCGGGCGTCGCACGCCCACGTGGTCTTCAGGATGCCATTGTCGCGCACCACCACGAACCGCGGTGCGGCAGGACCCGGCCCCGCCGGCACGGCTGCGTCCGGCCCCGCCGGGACGGCTGCGTCCGGCCCCGCCGGCACGGCGACGGGGCCCTGCCCGTGCCAGTCGGTGAGCAGCCGGTCGACGGCGCGCAGGTGCGCCGAGGTGAGGGCACGGGCACCGTCGGCCGCGAGCCAGGCCCGCAGCACCCGCACCCGCACTGCCTGCGACAGCCCGCTCACCGCGGTCACGGGCAGGCCGGAGCCCCGGGGTCGGCCGGCCAGCACAGCCGCCGCGAGGGCGTCGAGGGCGTCCCCGTCGGCGCGCAGGGCGTCGGCGGTGCGGGCGAGCGCCTCGGCCACACCGCCCCCCAGGATCTCCTCGAGCAGCGGCAGCGACTCGGCGCGCAGGCGGACGCGCGTGAACCGCGGGTCGGCGTTGTGCGGGTCGCGATACGGCAGCTCCCCCAGCTCGGTGCAGGCGGCGACGGTGACCGCGCGTCGCACCCCCAGCAGCGGCCGACCGTACGGGGGCGCCCACTCGCGCATCCCCGCGAGCGACCGGGCGCCCGAACCGAGGCCGAGCCCCAGCAGCACGGTCTCCGCCTGGTCGTCGAGGGTGTGCGCGAGCAGCACCGGCGCGCCGTCGCGGCACGAGTCGAGCGCGGCGTACCGGGCCGTGCGCGCAGCCGCCTCGAGCCCCCCGCGGGCGCCGACGGTGACCCGGGCGACCCGGGCGTCCGGGCACCCGACACGCGCGGCGGCCGCTACCGCACTCTGCGCAACAGATGCCGAATCTGGTTGCAGCGCATGGTCGATCACGATTGCCGAGGTGCGGATACGCGCCTGTGCGAGAGCCGCGACCAGGGCGAGGGAGTCGGCGCCGCCGGACAGTCCGGCGCATACCCGCGGCGGCTCCCCGTGCGCCCGATGCCACGCGCTCACCGCGCGGCGCACCGCGCCGAGCGCCGGCCCGGGTGCCGGGAGCGCGCCCGTCACAACACGCGGGCGATCCAGGCCGCCGGGTCCTCGATCTCGGCGGTGCGCGGCAGGGTCTCGGCCGAGGTCCAGATCGCGTTGAACCGCTCCATACCCACGGTCTCGACGACCGCGTCCACGAACTGCTTGCCGCGCACGTACTGTGCAGTCTTGGCGTCGAGGCCGAGGAGGGCGCGCAGCAGCCGCTGGATCGGGTTCTGCGGGCGGCTGCGGCGCCGGTCGAACGCAGCGCGGATCGTCGCGACGGTAGGCACCACGGCCGGTCCCACGGCGTCCATCACGTGGTCGGCATGGCCCTCCAGCAGGGTGCCGAGCATCAGCAGGTTCTCGACGGCGGCGAACTGCTCGGGGCCCTGCAGCAGCTGCAGCACGCCCAGCACGCCGGGCTGGCGCTGCGCGCCACTGTCGGCCCCTGAGCCACCGCGCAGCGACCCGACGAGCCGCTCGAGCATCTCGGCGGTGGACTCACCCGCCTGCGCCGAGATCAGGGCGACGTTGTCGGTCATGTAGCCCGCGAGCCACGGGTTGGCACCGAACTGCACGCGGTGGGTCACCTCGTGCAGGCACACCCACATGCGGAAGTCGTCCGGCACCAGGTCCAATGCCCGCTCGACGCCGATGATGTTGGGCGCCACCAGGAGTAGCTCGCCCCGGCCGTCCGGATCGGCGGCCGGGACACCGTCGGCGGCCCCGCCCGCGAACGGGTCGAACTGCCCCAGGATCGCGCCGGACAGGAACGCCAGCAGGGCGCCCGCCTGCGCACCCGCGACCTTCTCCCCCAGCCCGGCCCCGACGGCCGCTGCCACGCCGAGCAGGCCACCGCGGTGCGGACGGGGCGCGGCGTCGGCGGGCGAACCGAGCAGCGTGCCCATCGACTCGGCCGCGGCGGTGATCCACTCGGCGCGGTCGACGACGCGCGCGGGCCGCTGCGCGGCGGTCGCCGTGAGTCCGGTGGTGTCGCGGACGTGGTCCTCGGAGGAGACGGCGAAGCCGAGCAGCTGCTCGGCCGCGCGGTCACGCGTGTAGCCGGTCGTGGCGGGCCCGGGGCGGGAGAGCCGTCGCCCCGTCGCCGCGGCCAGGCCCCAATCGATGCGCTCGCCCACGCGGACGGTGTCGGCCATGATGCCTCCTACCTGCTCGGAATGTCAGCGGCAGCCGCAGCCGCGCAGCGCGGTGGCGATGGCGTCGATCGCCGGACGCGCGACGCCGTCGGACGTGCCCGACGACATCAGCGCAAACGTCAGCACCCTGCCGTCCCGGTCGTTGACGAAGCCGGCGAGGGTGTTCACGCCCGACAGGCTGCCCGTCTTGGCCCGAACATACCCCGCGCCGCCGCGGTCGGCCGTGGTGTAGCGATCGCTGAGCGTCCCCGTCGCACCCGCGATGGGGAGGAAGTCGAGCAGCGGCCGCAGCTTGGGGTGGTCCGCCGACGTGGCGGCCGTGACGATCCGGTCGAGGACCGCCGCAGGGATGCGGTCCTCGGTGGACAACCCGTTCGCGTCGCGCAGCGTCACGCCGCTCACGTCGAAGCCGTTGTCCTGCAGCACCGAGAGCACCGCTTCGGCAGACCCCGCGATGGAGCGCGGCTTGCCCACCGCCCCGGCCACCTGCATACCGATCTGCTCGATGACCACGTTGTCCGACAGCGTCATCGACTCGAGCAGCCGCTGGCCCAGCGCCGCCGACTGCACCGATGCGAGCACCTTGGCGCCGGCCGGCGCGGTGCCGTCCGCGACCGCGGACGCGGGCAGCCCGAGGTCCGCGGCCAGGGCGCGGCCGGCGGTGAGCGCGGGCTCCGGCGAGCGGGGCGACTCGTCCACCGTCGGGTCGAGTCGTCCACTGTCGGTGGTGAACGCCTGCATCGGGGTGATGTCACCGCCCGCGATGTCGGCGCGGTCCCAGCCCTGCGCCATCTGCGGGCCGGTGAACAGCGACGTGTCGACGAGGATGCGCTGGACGCTCGTGCCCGACGCGCGCAACTGGTCGGCGAGCGTGGAGATCCGCGCCGCGCCGCGCGACAGCCCCTCCTTTCCGGGCGGCAGGGAGGTCAGCGTCGGGTCGCCCGCACCCACCACGACGACGGTGCCGGGCTCGTCGCCCGCGACCACGGTCGTGGTGACCTTCGACCCGTCGCCAAGGGTCAGCAGTGCCGCAGCGGCCGTGAGGAGCTTGGTGGTCGACGCCGGCGTCCGCGGCAGGTCCGGGTCCTGCTGCCACAGCACGTCGCCGGTGACCGCGTCGGTGATGATGCCGGTGAACCGCCCGAGGTCCGGGTTGCGCAGCGCTGCAGCGATCGCCGCCCGCGTGCCGTCGGCCGTCGGCGCGGAGACGGCCGGGTCGACGCCCACGAGCTGCGGCGTGTACGCGACTGCGGCGGGCTGCACGGGGACCTCCGCACGCAGCCGGTCGGCGCGCTGCTTCGCCTGGTAGACGACGGTGCCGGCGATGCCACCCGCCACGATCAGCGCGAGCACCACGATGGCGATCAGGACCCGGACCATCGTGCGCCGGGTCCTCGACTGCTCGAGGCTCCCCCGTGCGCCGTCGTGCCGCCCCACCGGGCCTCCTCTCCGACGGGCACGTACGGTCACCGTCGTTTCCTGGCTCCGGGCGGTATCGGCCGGACGCGATTCGATCGCCACCACAGTAGCCGCGGCGACCCCGTGCCGCCCCCGGCGCCCGACCGGTATCCTCGGAGACCGGTCGTCGGCTGCGCGTCGTCGCAGGCCCGGCGGAGTCGATGCACCACTCACGAAGGGAACACAGCGTGGAGTTCGAGGTCACCGTCGAGATCGCGAAGGGCTCGCGGAACAAGTACGAGGTCGACCACAAGACCGGCCGCCTCAAACTGGACCGCTACCTGTACACGGCGTTCGGCTACCCCACCGACTACGGCTACATCGAGGACACCCTGGGCGAGGACGGCGATCCCCTGGACGCGATGGTGCTGCTCCCCGAGTCGGTGATCCCGGGCTCGATCGTGGAGGCCCGCGCCATCGGCATGTTCAAGATGGAGGACGAGAAGGGCGGCGACGACAAGGTGCTCGTGGTGCCGGCCGGCGACCCCCGCTGGGACCGCTACCAGGACATCTCGGACATCGACAAGTTCGAGCTCGACGCCATCGAGCACTTCTTCGTGCACTACAAGGACCTCGAGCCCGGCAAGTTCGTGAAGGGCTCCAACTGGGTCGGCAAGGCCGAGGCGGAGAAGGAGATCGCCAACAGCTTCGCCCGCGCTGAGAGCGCCGACGCGCTCACCGACTGACGCCCACCGAACGCCCTCTGCCCCACCGAGTGCCCCCTTCCGCATGGGCGCCGGTGGGGCAGAGGGCTGTTCGTGCGGCATAGGTCATCGCATGGGGTAGGGCGGCCTGCTCCCCAGCAGCCGCGCCGCGACCAACTCGCGCGTGATCACATCGAAGAACCTATGCCGCCGCTCGGGATCGGCCGCTGCTCGGGGCACCGCCCGCGGCTGGACGGCGATGGAGTACGGATGTGGCTGAGCACGGCAGACGGGCACGTCGACGCCACCGCGAGCACCCAGCGCCGGTAGTCCGACCACTACTGCCCGGGAGTGCGCTTCTCGTCGACGGTCCCGGGGCCCTCGTCCCGACCACGTTCCTCGCAACGCGGCTGCGCGTCGTCGTTCGACGCCCACCAATAGACCTGTGGGCACTCGATGAGCGGCGGGGCACTCGATGGGCGGCTACCCGGAGACCTTCTTCACCACGCGGTCGAGCACGTCGTCGAACGTCACGCGGTCGACCGTGCCGCTCGCGCCGACGGCGGACGAGACGATCACCGTGGTGCCGTGGGTGGTGAGGTAGGCGGCCAGACCGTGCGCCGGCTGACCGCCGCCGCTGACGGGGATTGTGGTCGCGTCCAGGACGAATCCGCCGGGCACGTCGATCCCCGACGGAAGCGGCTGCTTCGTGGTGATGCGCTGCGCCGACGCGGTGCCGTTGCTCAGGGTGACCTTGGCGCACTGTCCGGTGGCGGCGGACTCGAATGTCCTGATGTCCACATCGCCGGGCAGCAGCGCTACCGAATAGACGGCGTTCGACACCGTGATCTCGACGCGCTGGCTCGCCGTGGCGGTCTGCTCCACCTCGGACTGGCCCGCGATGTCGGGCGCCTTGCACGCGGCCGGCTCGTAGGTCAGCCCCCGCGAGCTCTCCAACTCGCCGATCGCCGAGGGCACGAACGCCTTGCCGGGCACCGCCGCGAGTTTCCAGTCCGACGGCAGGTCGGCCGCCGTGAGCGCCTTGGCCGCCGGTACCGGCGGGGCGACGGCGGACGATGTCGCGGTCGCGCCTGATGATCCGGTGGCGCCCGACCCGCACGCGGCCAGCGCGAACGTCGCCGCGGCCGCGACAGCGACCCCGGCGGATCGGGCTGCGTTATTGTGGCGCAACGGTTTTCTCCTCGGTTCGAGACATCAGGGTCGGCCTGGATCGGGTCAGACGATAGCCGACGCCCCCGGTCGAGTCGACCGGGGGCGTCGGTGTGTGAGCCTGCTCTCGCTACGCTCGTCAGTCGATGACGGGCGCGAACGCGGGTGTCGTCCCGCCACTGAAGCGGCTGAGGAAATCGAACTTGAACCGGTCGTAGTCACCGTCCACGATCGACTGCCGGATCCGGGACAGCAACGACACCAGGAACTGCTCGTTGTGGATGGTGCACAGCGTGATCGCCAGCCCCTCCTTGGCCTCGAACAGGTGGTGGATGTACGCCCGCGAGTACTGCGACGCGTAGTTGATCGTCTCCGGATCCAGAGGGCCGAAGTCGCTGCGGTACTTGGGATCCGAGATCGAGTACGTGCCGTCCACGGTGTACACGATGCCGGCCTTGGCCGCCCGCGACGGGGCCGCGGAGTCGATGGTGTCGATGCCCGCCTCGACCGCGGCGAACAGGTCCGCGGGCTCGAACGCGCCCAGCAGGTGCCGCGGCGACTCCTCGTCGAGCTCGGCGGTGACCCACCGGACCACCTCGCCGAAATCCACACCCGTCGGGACGTCGGCCAGTACGTAGCCGCCGAACCCGAGACCGCCGGACATCCGGTCCTCATCGCTCAGGCCGCGCAACTCGCGCGCCGCCGAGCGCCGCACCTGCTCGTACCCGCCGCCTCCGATCACGGCCCACAGCGACTGGCGGTCGCCGCGCTGCGCGGTCAGGAAGTTGTGCTCGGCGAGACCGCGCCGCGCCCAGGCCAGGTTGCGGGCGACCGTGGACTGCTGCTCGGCCAGGGTGCCGCCGCCGTGCGCGTCCAGAGCGAACATCACGTCCGCACCCAGGCGGTGCTGCACCAGCATCGAGGACTCCGGGGTGAACCGGTGCTCGGTGCCGTCGAGGTGGCTGCGGAAGGACACGCCACCGTCGTCGACCCGCGTCCGCTTGCCGGCACCGTTGGTCTGCGCCTCCGGGTCACCGCCGGCCAACGCGAACGAACCGGACTCCGTGATCGTGGTGCCGGGCCAATTCATGAACCGGCCCAGACCGCCCGCACCCTCGACGACCTCGGCGCCGGGCTGCAGGTACAGGTGGTAGGCGCTGGCCAGCACGGCCTGTGCGCCCAGGTCGCGGACCGACTCCGGCAGCACCGCGCGGACGGTGCCGCGGGTGGAGACGGGGATGAACGCGGGGGTCGCCACCTCGCCGTGCGGGGTCACCAGACGTCCGGCGCGGCCACCGTAGGACAGCCGCCCCTCGATCCGGAAGCTGGTCGGGTCGGTCACGCCCAGCTGGCTCAGCCGGCTACGCGCGGTCATCGACCGGTAGTCGGACTTGAGATCCGCCAGCTCGGCCGCCAGGTGCAGGTTGCTCTGTCGCAGCTCATCGATCTCCGCCGCCGCCTTGGCCACCGCCGCGGGGGCGGGCGCCGACGGTGCCGGGGGCGTCTCGGGCGCGGCGAGCGCCGACG
>NZ_BAABFR010000004.1:0-101623 GCF_039541155.1 Tsukamurella soli | reverse complement strand
GTGAGTGCGGGACGGTCCGCGGCGAGCGGCGAGGCGCGGTTGGCCGCACTCGACGCCGAGGTCGCGGAGTGCCGACGGTGCCCGTGGCTGGTGCAGTGGCGCGAACAGGCAGCGCGCGAGAAGCGTGCGGCGTTCTCGGTGCAGACCTACTGGGGTCGGCCGGTGCCCGGCTTCGGGCCGGCCGATGCGCGGATCGGCGTCGTCGGGCTCGCGCCCGCCGCACACGGCGCAAACCGCACCGGTCGCATGTTCACCGGCGATCGATCGGGCGACTTCCTGTTCGCTGCGCTGTTCCGGTCGGGCCTCGCGACACAGCCGCAGTCGGTGTCGGCCGACGACGGGATGCGTCTTCGGAACGTCCGGATCACGGCGCCGGTGCACTGCGCGCCGCCCGCAAACAAGCCGACGCCCGCGGAACGCGACGCGTGCGCCTCATTCCTGGCGCGCGAGATCGAGCTGCTGCCGCATGTGCGGGTGGTTGTGGTCCTCGGTGCGTTCGGCTGGCAGGCGATGCTCACGACGCTGGCCGGGCTCGGCTGGACGGTCCCCCGGCCTCGACCCCGCTTCGCGCACGGCACCGAGGTGACGCTGAGCGGGCCCGGCGGGCGCTCGCTGGTGCTGCTCGGCTGCTTCCATGTGAGCCAGCAGAACACCTTCACCGGCAGGCTGACCCCGGCGATGATCGACGCGGTGCTGGCCCGCGCGGTCGCGCTCGGGACCGGTTGACCGGGGAGCTTCGCCCGGGCGGCCTAGGTGCGGGCTCCTTGTCCGTGTGGCGCGAGAGTGTCCTCGAGCAGCCGTGGGCGGCAGGCGACGAACGCGCCGGCCAGCAGGACGATCACCGTCGCCGTGAGGAAGAGGAGGTTCACCAGGGGGGAGCGCCATCGGGAAGGTCGTGGGGCCGAGGCCGGCGAGGACAGTCCACAGCCACGTCGCGGTGGTGTGGTGGCTGATCCGCGACAGCAGCGGCGTGATCGAGGTGACTGCGGTACTGCGGTACGCAGAGAGAATTACGCAGAGAGAATTACGCAGCGAGAATTACGCAGCGAGAATACCGTTCGGGGAGGTATGCGCCGCATGAATCGTCGGATGAATGGATCACCCGATTCAATCCCCGACACGATTGGTAACCTCGGTCTCCGTGCAACCCGTTCGCCGCCAGACACTGATCGGCCAGGTCACCGATCAGCTGCGCAGCGAGATCGTCGCCGGCGCCTGGCCGGTGGGATCCCGCATCCCCACTGAGCCGGAGCTGTGCGAGCTCACCGGCACGGCCCGCAACACCGTTCGCGAGGCCGTGCAGGCGCTCGTGCACGCCGGGATGTTGGCGCGCCGGCAGGGCTCCGGGACCTACGTGCTGTCGAGCAGCGACAGCGCCCTGAACGGCGTCTTCGCGGGCGCGCGGGAGGCGGACCTGCTCGAACTGCGCGAGACCCTCGACGTGACCGCCGCCGGGCTTGCGGCGCAGCGCCGCACCGACGCCGACATCGTCGAACTCGAACGCCTGCTGGACCTGCGCGACTCCCTCTGGGCCGACGGAGACCTGACTGACGTCGCGCGAGCCAGGGCGGTCGAGGTGGACATCGACCTTCATCGCGCCATCGTCGCCGCCAGTCACAATGCGCTGTACCTGGACTTCTACGACCACCTCGTCCCGCTCCTCGCGGACCACATCGCAACGCGTCCCGTGGGCGCCGCGACGTCGCACCGAGCCGAGCACACAGAGCTCGTCCGCGCCGTGGTCACCGGCGACGTCACCGCTGCGCGGTCGGCGGCGAAGCGGTTGCTCTCCGAGGTGAGGCAGCGCCGATAGGACGGCCGCGCCCTGCATGCGTCGGAGCCGCTCGCTCTCGGGCGGCCACGGACCTGCAGAACGTGCCACGAAGGTGTGGCAGGCCTGTTTCAGGAGAGCCACACCTTCGTTGAAAATGCCCCTGACCTGCTCATACACTTCTGGTCATGACCTCCTCAGCAGAGCCGCCAGGTGCGGCCCGTGCCGGCGATCCGCTGGGTGGACGGCACGGATTCGAGCCCCACCACGCGGCTATCGGCGACCGGCTGAACTGGTTGCGGGCCGGAGTCCTCGGCGCCAACGACGGCCTGGTGTCGACCGCGGGCCTGGTGATCGGGGTCGCCGCGGCGTCGGCGGGTCGGGGCGCGATCCTCACCGCCGGCATCGCCGGTCTGACCGCTGGCGCGGTGTCGATGGCGCTGGGCGAGTACGTGTCGGTGAGCACGCAGCGTGACACCGAGCGGGCGCTGATCGCCAAGGAGTCGCGGGAGCTCGACGAGCAGCCCGATGATGAGTTCCACGAGCTGGTCGCGATATATCGGGAGAAGGGGCTGAGCCCGGACACCGCCCGGCGCGTCGCCGAGGAACTGACCGCGAGCGACCCGCTCGCCGCGCACCTCGAGGTGGAACTCGGCATCGACCGGGAGTCCCTCTCGAGCCCGATCTCCGCGGCCGTGTCATCGGCGATCTCGTTCAGCATCGGCGCACTGATCCCCATCGCGGCGTCACTGATCGCGTGGAACCGCATCCTCTGCGTTCTGCTCGCCGTGGCCGCGGGCCTCGTCGTGACCGGCTTCGTGTCTGCGACCCTCGGCGACGCGGACCGCCGGAAGGCGATGACCCGCGTGCTGTGCGGCGGCGTGATCGCGATGGGCATCACCTATGGGGTGGGTAGGCTCCTGGGAACGACCGGCCTGGGCTGAACCGGACCGGCACCGCGAGTGGATCGGAGGCGGCAGTGCTGCGAGGGTTCGGGGGCGACCAGCCCGAGGTGGATCAGACGGCGTGGGTGGCGGACAACGCGACGGTGATCGGGAACGCGGTCCTCGGCCCGGGCGTCGGCGTGTTCTACGGCGCTGTGATCCGGGCGGACTCCGCTCGGATCGAGATCGGCGCGAACAGCAACATCCAGGACGGCGTGGTCGTGCACGCCGATCCGGGCGTGCCGTGCACGATCGGCTCCCGCGTCAGCGTCGGCCACAACGCGACCCTGCACGGCTGCACGGTCGGCGACGATGTGCTGGTCGGTATGGGCTGTACCGTCCTCAACGGTGCGGTGATCGGGGCGGAGAGCCTGATCGCGGCGAACGCCCTGGTCACCGAGGGTACGGTGATCCCGCCGCGGTCGATGGTGGTCGGGGTTCCGGCCAAGGTCCGGCGCGAGCTCAGCGACGACGAGGTCGCACGCGTCAAGCTCAACGCCGCTGTGTACATCGAACTGACGAAGGCCCACAAGGACCTCGGGTAGGGCTCAGCTGGACCAGGCCATCGCGGCGCCGGTGTGGCCGGTCGCGATGATCCCCCAGATCGCGAACACGGCGGCCACCAGCGACAACACGCCGAGGGCGACCGCCGGCCACCGTCCGCCGACGACGGCCGGGACGTGCAGCTGTGTGCGGGCCCAGCCGCTGGACACGAGCCACAGTGCGAGGGCGAGGACGAAGACGACGATCGCCCAGATCAGGGTCGCGGTCGCCTGATGCGCATGGTGCTCGATCTGCTCGTGCTGCTTGGCGAAGCCTGGTGAACCCACGGGGAAGGCGGACAGTATCCGCTTCTCGAACCGCTCCCCCGACTCCTTCGCGAGCACGCATGCCAGCACGGCCAGCAGTGCGACGGCGGGCGTCGCCAGGCCCAGCCATCGGCGGGCGCGCGGCCAGAGGGCCGATACGGCCAGGAGCAGCGCGGCGACCGGCGTGAAGACGACGGCGAAGTGGACGAGCAGCGGGTGGGCGGGCAGACCCGCGACGGTGGTGAGCATCGAACGCCTCCTGGGAGTGGTCTGCGAACGGGTGAGGAATCGACGCAGCGAGCGGGCTGAGGAGCGGGTCCCAGCGTAGGGTGGCAGCGTCGAGGCCAGCCACCGCGGCATCTCAGTCCACATCCAGTGTGCGGTTGCCTGCCGCCCGAATCCGAAGGCGCACATCATGGTCGACACATCTGCATGCCCGTCCGAGTTCGCCGGCGCGGCTCCCACCGGCGACGTCGCCGCGGCGGGTCTCGGCGCGCTCTGTCCCGGCCGCCGCAGGATTCTGGCCGCTCTGCCCGGTGTCGCGCTGCTCCCCGTGGTCCTCGCCGCGTGCTCGTCGTCGACGGAGTCGTCGAGCCCGGGCTCCACGGGCACGTCGTCCGGGGGCGGCACGGCAGCGGCCGGCGGCGCGAGCGGCAAGCACGTCACCGTCGCCGCGGCGAGCGTGCCGACGGGTTCGGCTGTGGTGCTCGCCGACGGGGCGACCCCCTACGTCGTGGCGCAGCCCACCGCCGGCAAGTTCGTCGCGTTCTCGGCGATCTGCACCCACCAGGGCGGCACCGTCACCGCGGGCGACGGCCTCACCCTGGTCTGCCCGCTGCACGGCAGCAGATTCGACGCTGCGACCGGTGCGGTCGAGCGGGGACCCGCGACGGCGCCACTCCCGGCTGTCCCCGTCCGGGATGTCAACGGAACCCTGCAGGTGGGATAGCATGCGTGACACGATTCCGGTGAGGATCTATCAGAACCGGGGTGGCGCGATGTACACTTTCGGCAACGCGTTATTGAATCGCTCTCAGTAAGAAGCCCTGCCGAGAGCGCACACCCGAGCAAGGAGGCTCCGTGGCTAACCCCGACGCGAACTACACCGATCTTCTCATCGTCGGTGCCGGCTTGGCCGGCATCGACACGGCGTACCGCGTGTCCAGCACCCTTCCGGAGCTGAGCTACACCGTTCTCGAACGTCGTGACGGCATGGGCGGCACCTGGGACCTGTTCAAGTACCCCGGCATCCGGTCGGACTCCGACATCTTCACGCTGAGTTACCCGTTCCTCCCCTGGGACGGCAGCAAGACGCTCGCGTCGGGCCCGGAGATCAAGGCCTACATCGAGAAGGCCGCGGCGACGTTCGGCATCGACAAGCACATCCGGTTCGGCACCAAGGTGCTGTCGGCGGACTTCGATACGAGCATCGACCTGTGGACCGTCCGCGCCGAGCGCAACGGCGAGGAGGTCGTGCACACGGCCCGCTTCGTCGTGGGATGCACCGGCTACTACAACTACGACAAGGGTTACGAGCCGAAGTTCCCCGGCATCGAGGACTTCAAGGGGCAGGTCGTGTACCCGCAGTTCTGGCCCGAGGACCTCGACTACCAGGGCAAGAAGGTCGTCGTGATCGGTTCCGGGGCCACCGCGATCACGCTGGTGCCGGCGATGGCCGACGACGTCGAGCGCATCACGATGCTGCAGCGCTCCCCCACGTACGTGTCGTCGCTGCCCAGTGAGTACCCACTCACCAAGACGATGCAGCGGCTGCTGCCCGCGGGCGTCGCACACAACGCGATCCGGTACCGCAACTCCGTGGTGCTGATCGGCTCGTACCTGCTCTGCCGCCAGTTCCCCACGATCTCGCGCCAGGTGCTGCGTGCCGCTGCCAAAGCGCAGCTGCCCAAGGGCTACGAGGTCGACGTCCACTTCAAGCCGAAGTATGCGCCGTGGGACCAGCGCCTGTGCGCCGTCCCCGACGGTGATCTGTTCAAGACGCTCAAGTCCGGCAAGGCCGAGGTGGTCACCGACACCATCGACCACGTCTCCGAGAACGGCATCGTGCTGAGCTCGGGGCGCGAGCTCGAGGCCGACATCATCATCAGCGCCACCGGCCTGTCGCTGCTCGCGTTCGGCGGGATCGACCTGAGCATCGACGGCGAGCCCACCGCACCGCACGACCACTTCGCCTACCGCGGGCACATGCTGTCGGACGTCCCCAACTTCGCGTTCATCATCGGGTACACCAACGCGTCGTGGACGCTGCGTGCCGACATCTCGGCCCGCGCGATCGCCCGACTGCTGGCATACATGAAGGAGCACGGGTACACGCACGCCGCGCCGCACACCGGCGGCGGTGAGCTGGAGGAGCTGCCCGCCTTCGACCTGGCCGCGGGATATGTGCAGCGCTCGCCGACCGCCATGCCGAAGGCGGCCACGATCGCCCCGTGGCGGATCCGGAACAACTACTGGCTCGATGCGCTCGAGTACCGGCGCTCCGATGTCGAGGACTCGATCGAGTTCGGCACCGTCGCCGCGCCGGCACAGGAGCAGGACCACGCGGCGGTCGGCTGAACCGATGAACCGATAGCGGCGAACGAACGAACCCCCGGTCCGCGGACCGGGGGTTCGTTCGTATCAGTGGCCGAGTGGGCTCAGTCGCCCTGGTACTGACCACCGCTGGTGTGCTCGACGACGATCGGTGTGCCCTCGGGGAGGTTCTCGTAGACCCACTTGCCGTTGGCGGTGCTGATGTTGATGCAGCCGTGGCTGACGTCGGTCTTGCCCTGGCTCGCGACCGACCACGGTGCGGCGTGGATGAAGATGCCGTCCCACGACATCCGCGTGGCCCAGTACACGGTCTCGGAGTAGCCGTCGGGGGAGTCGACCGGCACGCCGTAGGTGGCCGACGACATGATCAGCGACTGGTACTTCTCCTTGGTGTGGTAGACGCCGTTGGGTGTCGCGTCCTTGCGCTTGCCCATCGAGATCGGCATGGTGCGCACGACCACGCCGTTGTGCCAGACGGTGGCCTGGTGTGTGGCGTCGTCCGCCAGGATCTCCCAGCCGGTGCTCGTGGCGACCGGCGGGGTGAGCTCCTCGGTGCTTGTGTGGGGGGCGGGCTTCGGCTTCGCGGCGGCGACCCCCGCGCCCAGCCCGAAGGCGAGCGCGGTCGCGGTCACGGCGGCGGCCAGCCGGAAGGTTCCGCGGCGCGCGTCGATCATGGCGGTCATCGTTTTGCTCCTCTAGAAACGGCGGACGGGACCCCGCGAGATTCACGGTCATGAATCCCGCTACCGGAGCCCTGCATTGTATTGACTAATGCGCGTCACCTATTCTGCCATAGCTTAACAATTCTCAGGAACGCCGAAGGTTCCGGTTTTTGCTTTTATATGCCTTCTGCCAGCGGAAACGGCACCAGGTTGGAAGTATGCTGTGGGCCGTAATTAGACCACTCTAGAAACTTTAACAACATCAGTAACATCAGTCACGAAGACCTGAACGTGTTGTGAGGATCGCTCCTATTCCGTTGACGGCGGAATGCGCCGCGGCAGCGGGCCAGACGCGCCCCGTCCCCCGCACCAGCCCCGACAGCACGAGCCCCGCAGCGGCCGTGGCGCCGACGATGACCGCGGGTCGTTGCCCGGCCGAGCGCGCCGCCCCCACGTGCCACAGACCGAATGCGGCCGCGGCGAGCGCGCTGCCCCAGGGCTCGCCGACCGCCGCGACAGCGGCGCGAGCGAGGGCGCCACGGAAGAGCATCTCCTCGGGCACGGCCGTCCCCAGCGGGATCTCGACCAGTACCCAGCGTGCCACTCCGGCGCGGGTGGGAGGGTGCTCGCGCGGGATGGAACGAACGTTCGTCAGCCCCCACACGCCCGCTACGACGCCGGCGAGGGCCGCCGGGCTCGGGGAGCCGGCGGCCCATCCCGTCGTGCGTGCACTCCGCACCCCGTCGATCGCTGCCGCCGTCACCACGCCGAACACCAGCGTCGCCGCCGCGCGCCCGCCGCTTCGGAGCGGGCGCCCGCGGGCAGACAGCCGCGGCAGCAGCGCGTTGTTCCACGCGATGGCGGCTCCGGTGCCGAACGCGAACGCGGCACCCGCGCTGCGGCGCCCGGTCGGCTGCGGCATCACTGCATCGTCAGCCAAGTGCCGATCGAGGCCGCAAGCGTCGCGGAGAACGGCAGTCGGGCGGTGTACGAGTCCCGGGACTTGGAGGAGTCGTCCTCGAGCGCGAACGACATCCCCGACAGCCTCACGAAGTTGGGATGGGTACCGGCCATCACGTCGACTGCGGATTGCACGTCGTCGCAGTGCACCTCGATATCGGCATCCGAGCAGCTGATCAGGTTCTGACTGCCCGGGGGCAGGCCGGTCGCGAGAGTGACGACGTCGGGTACCCCGGACAGCACCGTCGCGGCGGGGGCGAGTACCGGCTCGACCAGCGCCACGCCGTGGATCACCGGCGCACCCGACGGACGCGCGGCCAGCCCCGCCGCCACAGCGGCACCGTCGCCGTGCCCCATCACCAGGAGGCGCCGCCGATCGACTCCGGGCCGGCCGGCGAGATCGGACACCGCGGCGCTCGCCTGCGCCAGCCGCGCTGCGTACGTTGCGCCCGCGGCGGGCGCGTCGATGCGTAGTGAGGGCGAACCGTCGTGCGCGAGGATCACCGACAGCTCCACCTCGGCGCCTCCGTCCGCCCCCCCTGGATCGCCCCCGGTCGGGCCGAGGATCACCGCCGCGGGATGGGACCCGGACGACTCGGACGGGTGCACGTACACCCCCGCGACGGAGCCCGACGGTGTCGGCACCGTCACATCGGTCTCCAGCCAGCCCGACGGCAGCGCGGTGGGCGCGGGCGTGACCGGTGTGCCGGACGAGTCGACCGGGTGCGGTGTGGACGAACACGCGGCGAGCGCGACGCACGCGGCAGCGGTCACCGTCAGGGCCCGCGCATGGGCGGGGAGGTTGCGTGGCACCCGGCCCACCCTACTGGCCGCACCTCGAGGGCCGGCCACCACCGAGCCGGTGCGGCCGACGCTCAGCGGAGCCGTTCGGCGTCGCGCGCGGTGTCGACCAGCCGGGCGCACAGCACTGCGAGCTCCGCTGTCGTCGCGCCTTCCCCGACCGCTGTCTGCACGTCCTCCGCGGCGCACCGCAGTTCGAACATCCGTTCCGTCAGCGACTCGGCCTCCTGGGCCGAGAGGACTACGGCGTCGGCGGGCACGGTCGTCCCGGCCAGGGCCGCGCGGCTCTCGTAGGCCCGCTGCCGGCACGACCGTTTGCAGTACTTGCGGGTGCGGCCCGGGCCCTCGGTGACCACCTCGCGTCCACACCACGCGCATGCGGCGTGGCGGCGGCGGGCACCGGGCGCGGACATGCCACCCAAGATAGCCGGTAGCATCGAGGGGAAAGGCGCGGGAACACCGTGCGTCACGTTCGCGTTGGTAGACGTGCCCGGTTTCGGCATCACCGGGGAGAGGTTGGGACATACATGGCAGATCGAGTACTGCGCGGCAGCCGTCTTGGTGCGGTGAGTTACGAGACCGACCGGGACCACGACCTGGCGCCACGGCGGATGGCGCGGTACCGCACGGACAACGGCGAGGAGTTCGACGTCCCGTTCGCGGACGATGCGGAACTGCCCGGCACCTGGCTGTGCAAGAACGGCCTCGAGGGCACCCTGATCGACGGGGTCGCGCAGGAGGAGAAGAAGGTCAAGCCACCGCGCACCCACTGGGACATGCTGCTCGAGCGGCGGTCCGAGGCGGAGCTGGAGGAGCTGCTCAAGGAGCGCCTCGACCTGCTCAAGGCGCGCCGGGGTAAGTAGGACCAGAAGAAGAGGGGCTCCCGCCTGTCGGTGGGAGCCCCTCTTTCGTGGAGTGATCAGGCGGCGTCAGGCGCGGCGGGAGGCCAGGATCCCGCGGAGGCGACGCGTGCGGGCCTCGAGACCCCAGCGCGGTACGTTGACCGCCGCCTCCTTGACTATGGAGCCGCTCATCTTGGACTCGCCGATCACGCGCTCGGTGAAGGTGATCGGCACCTCGACCACGGTGAATCCCAGCTGCACGGCCCGCCAGGCCAGGTCGATCTGGAAACAGTAGCCCGCCGAGGCCACCGACTCGAGGCCCAGCTTCTCGAGCACCTCGCGCCGGAACGCGCGGTAGCCGCCGGTGATGTCACGGATCCGCGTCCCGAGGGCGAGCTGCGAGTACACGTTGCCGCCGCGGGAGATCAGCTGCCGCTTGAGCGGCCAGTTGACCGTCCTGCCGCCGGGCACGTACCGCGAGCCGAGCACCAGGTCAGCACCCTCGTCGACGGCGCGTAGCAACCGGTCCAGCTGCTCGGGGGCGTGCGACCCGTCGGCGTCCATCTCGACGACCACGGCGTAGTCGCGCTCGAGCGCCCAGCGGAAGCCCGCGATGTAGGCGCCGCCGAGGCCGTTCTTCTCCGAGCGGTGCAGGACGTGGATCCGCGGATCGGCGGCGGCCATCTCGTCGGCCTTCTCGCCGGTACCGTCGGGGCTGTTGTCGTCCACCACCAACACGTCGACTTCGGGCTGTGCGCGGTGCAGCCGCCCGACGATGAGCGGCAGGTTCTCCAGCTCGTCGTACGTCGGGATGATCACCAGCGTCTTCGACGACGGCGGCGGCTGATTCGGGCTCATGTCGCTTCCTCGGCTGTCGGGGTGGGCTTCGCGGCGGGCGGGATTGCCCGCGCCGATCCTCTATCGTGCCTTATCCCCGCGGCGAGTCCCACGGCGGTCAGCACCAGGAGCACGCCCTGAACCCACCAGCCGAGCCGTGAGGCGGGCGTGCGGGTGCTCCGTAGCGGCACCGTCGCCTCGAGATAAGCGGGTGTCCACGTGGCCGTATGCGCGGTGACGACACCGTCGGGCCGCACCAGCGCGCTGACCCCGGTCGTGGCAGCCACCACCACCTCGCGGTCGAACTCGACCGCCCGGATCCGGGACATGCCCAACTGTTGCCAGGTCATGTTGCTGTGCCCGAACGTGGCGTTGTTGGTGGGCACCGTCAGGATCTGCGCGCCAGCCGCCACAGACTGCTGGAACGCGCGGTCGAACGCCACCTCGTAGCAGGTGGCGACACCGATCGGCAGGCGGGGCATCGGCCCACTGCCGGGGTGTACGACGCCGTCGCCGTGCCCCTTACTGAAGTTCGACGCGTAGTCCACGTAATGGCTGAAGTGCCGGAAGAAGGAGCGCATCGGCATCGTCTCGCCGAACGGCTGCAGGATCGCCTTGTCGTGCCGCTCCCCCGCGCCGCGCGCGTCCCACATGATCATGCTGTTGAAGTAGTGCTGTCCGTCCGCTGCCCAGTGCACGGTGCCGACGAGGATCGGTGCACCCACGGCGACGGACGCCGCGCTGATTCGCGCGCCCGCCTCGGGGACGTTCTCAGGCGGGATGTCGGACGAGTTCTCGGGCCAGATCACCACGTCGGGGCGCGTGGCGCGTCCGGCGGCGATGTCGGCGGCGAGCCGCTGTGTCTCGGCGAGGTGGTTGTCGAGCACCGCCTCGCGTTGCGTTGTGAAGTTGTAGCCGAGGCGCGGGACATCGCCTTGGATCGCGGCGACCGTGACCGTGGGGCCGGGACCGGAGCCGTGCACTGCCGGGAGGGCTGCGATGGCCGCGCCGAGCGGGAGTAGGACGGCGAGGCACGGCGCGACCACGATCCGCCAGTGCAGCCGCAGCGTCCGCCCCGACACCGCGGCCCGCGCCAGTGCCGCGAGCCCCGCCCCGACCAACGCCACCGCGAACGAGATCCCGGGGGCCCCGAGGTAGTGCGCGATCGGTAGGAGAGGCCCGTCGGCCTGACTGAATGCGAGTCTGCCCCAGGGGAATCCGCCGAACGGGACTGAGGACCGCGCCCACTCGGCGGTAACCCACGCCGAGGCGACCCACAGCGGGCCGCCGCGGACGTGCGCGACGCGCGCGGCGACGGCGCCGAATACCCCGTAGTACAGCGCACACACGATCGCCAGTCCGAGCCAGGGAGCCGCGCCGACCATCTCGTCGATCCACACCAGCAGCGGGATGCAGAAGCCCGCGCCGGCGACGAATCCATACCAGAAGCCGGCCCGCGCTCGCCGCCCGGTGACGACCACGACGAGGACGGCGACCCCCAGCGGTGCCGCCCACCAGTTGCGGCCGGGCGGGAACGCCGCGAACAGCAGCAGCCCGGCGGCCAGGGCGGCGACGGTTCGTCCGGCCACGGGCCAGCGGCGCGCGAGGCGTCCTGTCCGGCGGCGCAGCTCGTTCGGGGTGCTCACGCGGCCTCGAAGATCGTGACTCCTGCGGAGACGGTGCGCAGGCACCGCGGCAGGCGGGCACCGGGCGACAGATCCGGCAGCGGGGCGACCCCGGCACGGGGATCGGTGGACCAACGCGCGACCGCGTCCGCCGGCGCCTTGACCACGAGTTCGTCGACGTCCCACACCGCATACGAGGCCGGTGCCCCGGGTACGAGTGTGCCGGCGATGCCGTCGCGGACCCCGCCGGCGCGCCACGCGCCCCGCGTCGACGCCGTGAACGCCGCGCGCGGCGAGACGGCGCTGCCCGCGGTGTGGTGCGTGGTGGCCGCCCGGATCGTCGCCCACGGGTCGAGCGGTGTGACCGGCGAGTCCGACGAGAACGCAAGGGGTACGGCGTTGCGCGCCAGCAGCGCGAAGTCGTTGAGTCCGGCCGCCCGATCCGGGCCCAGCCGGCGTGCGTACATGCCGCTGCCGCCGCCCCACAGCGCGTCGAACGCGGGCTGCATACTCGCATGCACCGCCCAGGCGCCGAGACGCTCGGCCTGCCGGGCGGTCACCATCTCGGCGTGCTCGATGCGGTGTCCGCAGGCCGCGACCCGCGGGCCGCCGAAGGCGTCCACTGCGGCCGCCAGCGCGGTGACGACCCTGCCGACCGCGGCGTCCCCTATCGCGTGGAAGCCGGCCTGGATACGGGCCTCGGTGCAGGCCAGCACGTGGGTGGTCACCGCGGCCTGATCGAGCACCGCGGTCCCCACGGTGTCTGCGTCGGCGTACGGCGCGGACAGCAGCGCGGTGTGCGACCCGAGGGAGCCGTCGACGAACAGGTCGCCTGCCAGCCCGTGCGCGCCGGTGCGGGTCATCAGCTCGGTGGCGTGGGCGGCGTCGCGAGCAGCCTCGCCCCAGTACCGCCGCACCTGGACGCCGTGCTGCAGGCCCCGCAGCAGCGCGAAATCGCGCTCGCCGGCGATCTCGGGGCCGGAGCACTCATGGACGGCGACGATGCCGGTCGCGGCCGCCGCGTCGAGCGCTGCCCGATGGGCGGCGGTGATCTGCGCGTCGGTCAGCGCATCCTGCGCGGCCACCCGCACCGCGTCGTGCGCGGGCCCGGTGAGCGCGAGCTCGGGGTGATAGCCGTCGAGCGCGACGAGGTCGGGCACTGCGGCCCGGAGTGCCGTCGAGGCCTGCGCGGAGTGTTCGTCCACGCGGGCCGCGTACACCGCTCGATCGCCGCAGGCGGCGTCGAGGTCGGTGACGGTGAGTGGCCCGTCCGGCCACACGTCGGGGTCCCAGCCGCGCGCCAGGACGACGCCGGCGGTCGCGTGGCCGCGCAGTTCCGCGAGCGCGGCCGCCCTGGTGGGGGTGGCGAGGTGCGGGCCGGTGAGCCGCAGGCCGGTCGCCGAGAGGTGGACGTGGGTGTCGACGAATGCCGGGGCCACGAATGCGCCGCTGAGATCGATCACCTCGGCACCGGGGTGCAGGGCCCGCCCCGTGCGGTCCTCGCCGATCCAGGTCACCACACCGTCCTCGACGGCCATCGCCGTGGCCGTCGGTGAAGTCGGCGTGTATATCCGGCCGCGCACCAGAAGTCGAGTCGTCACGGCTGCCCAGTCTGCCAACGCCTCGCGCCGGCCGGTGCGGCGAGGTGCCGTGTCACGTTGGGACCTAGAGAGCGGGTGGCAGCTGCCGGTAGGCGGTGGGGGCGGGACCGTCCGCGACGACGGTGCCGTCCACCACCGGCCCGAAGCCGGGGCCGCCGAACGCCGTGGCGAACACGGACCGGTCGACGAACTTCGCGATCCGACGCGCACCGACGTAGGCCGCGACCGGTCGCGCGACCGCGCGGCCCGGACGGGTGAGCAGCAGCATGCCCGCCACCGTCGAGATCACGCCCGGCACCGCGAGCAGCACCACCGACGATGCGAGCAGCGCCGTATCGACCAGCGCCGGGCCGGCCGGGCCGCCACCGTCGACCGCCGACCCGAGCCGGCGCAGGACGTCGCCCGCCGTGCGCCGCAGCATGAGCACCGCGATCCCCAGGGCCGCGATCATCGCGAACACCGCCCAGCCGAATCCGAGCCACCACACCAGTCCAGCGAAGGCGAGCACCTCGATGACCACGTATGCGACGAATGCAAGGAGCTTCATATGTCGTCCAACGCACGGCGTCGCTTTCCAGTTCCATCAGCCAGGCGGGGTCGGTGCACCTGGCGTCGCCGCGATTCCAACTCTTCCGGCGAGCCGAGAGGGTGCTTAGCGTGGGGAGCATTATGGTGACCGCTGTCGAACGCCCGTCGTCGTCGGGCTCCGGGTCTGCAGAGGGCGACGAGCTGCCGCGTCTTGCGGCGCGGCGTCGGCCGGGGCGGTGGGTCGCGGTCGCCGTCATCGCCGTGCTGGCCGCGATGGCGGTGCATTCGATCCTGACCGACCCGCGGTTCGAGTGGGGCACCGTCGGGCGGTACCTCACCGCCGACACCGTCGTGCGTGGGCTGGGCCTGACGCTCGGTCTGACGGCCGCCACATTCGTGGCGGGCTGGTTACTCGGGGTGCTGCTGGCCGTGCTGCGGCTGTCGTCGAACCCCGTGCTGCGCGCGGTCTCGTTCGGCTACGTGTGGCTGATCCGGTCGGTGCCCCCGCTGGTGCTGCTGCTGTTCTGGTTCAACCTCGCGGCCATCTACCCGCGACTGTCGATCGGCATCCCCTTCGGTCCCGAGTTCGTGCACGTCGACACGGCGCACCTGTTCGGCGGCGTCCTTGCGGCATTCATCGCGCTCACGCTGGACGTGTCGGCGTTCGCCGCCGAGATCGTGCGCGGCGGCCTGTTGTCGGTGCCTGCCGCGCAGCTCGACGCGGCCCGCTCGATCGGGCTGACGCCCGGCCGGATCCTGCGCCGCATCGTCCTGCCGCAGGCCATGCCGGCGATCGTCCCGGGCGCCGGGAATCTGCTGGTGGGGCTGCTGAAGTCGACGTCGCTGGTGAGCGTCATCGCCGTCACCGACCTGCTCTACTCGGTCCAGATGATCTACGCCCAGAACTTCCAGGTGATGCCGCTGCTGTTCGTGGCCACCATCTGGTACGTCGTGGCGACCACGGTGCTCGCCATCGTGCAGTACTTCGTGGAGCGGCGCTACGCGCGCGGGATGGGCGGCGCCGAACACGGCCGGGCCGCCTCGCTGCTGGGCGGCGCCCTGCGTTGGCGGCCGCGGGTGGCGGTCCGGTGAGCGCGATCGAGGTCCGCGGCCTGCGCAAGTCGTTCGGCGGCCGGACGGTGCTCGACGGTGTCGATCTCGACGTCGCCGCCGGCGAGGTGGTGGTCGTACTCGGGCCGTCCGGCTCCGGCAAGTCCACGCTGCTGCGCTGCATCAACCACCTCGAGCGCCCGGACGCCGGGTACGTGCGGGTCGACGGTGACGTCATCGGCTACCGGGAGCGGAAGGGGGTGCTGCGGGAGTTGCCGCCCAGGGCGGTCGCACGGCAGCGTGCCCGGATCGGCATGGTGTTCCAGCAGTTCAATCTCTTCCCGCACCTCACGGTCGCCGAGAACCTGCTCGAGGGTCCGCTCGCCCTCGGCGCGGAACGGGCGGCGACCCTGGCCCGAGCCCGCGAGCTGCTCGACCGTGTCGGCCTCGCCGGGCGCGCGGACGCCTATCCGGCACAGCTGTCCGGCGGGCAGCAGCAGCGCGTCGCCATCGCCCGCACGCTGGTCATGGGGCCGGCGGCGGTCCTGCTCGACGAGCCGACCTCTGCGCTCGACCCGGAGCTGGTGGGCGAGGTCCTCGAGGTGGTCCGCGACCTCGCGGCGGGTGGGCAGACTCTCGTGATCGTGACTCACGAGACCGGCTTCGCCCGCGACGTCGCCGACACCGTCGTCTTCATGGAGGACGGCCGCATCGTGGAATCCGGCGGTCCCGCCGACATCTTCGGCGGCGCGCGGCACGCGCGTACCCGTGACTTCCTGGCCGCCGTCCGCTGAACCTGTATCCGCCCCGGCCGCCCGACCTTCCGGGTGGCGGTACCCCGACCGAGCTCGAGCGCTTCCCGAGGAGAACCGTGTCCATCCGATCCCGCTGCGCCGCAGCGCTTGCCGCCACCGTCGTTGCAGTCGTCAGCCTCACCGCGTGCGGCTCGGGGTCGGACGGTGGCGTCTCCGCCTCGGCCTCCGCCGCCGTGCCGACCGCGGACGTCGTCTCAGCGGTGGCGACGGACCCGGCGCTGCACGCCCGGGTGCCGGGCGGCGCCGCAACGCTGACGCTCGGCACCGTCGACTCCCCCGGCGTCGACGACCTCCCACATGCGGGTGAGGTCCCGGCCGGTCACGAGGTGGGCTTGGACGTCGACCTGCGCAACGCGGTCGCCCGGGTGCTGGGCATCAGGTGGAACGAGCAGCACGGGACGTTCGCCACGATCATCCCCGGCGTCCAGAGCGGCCGATACCAGGTGGGGCAGGCCAACTTCGGCGTCACCAAGGCGCGCCTGGCGGTGGTCGATTTCGCGACCTACCTCAGCGACGGCCAGTCGTTCCTCGGCGCGAAGGACTCCGGCCTCACCCACGTGGCCACGCTGACGGATCTGTGCGGCAAGCGGATCGCCACGCAGCCCGGCTCCACGTTCCAGGACATCCTCACGCAGGGCGCGGGAGACTGTGCCGCGCGGGGGAAGTCGCCGTACACGGTCCAGTACTACAGCGACGAAGGTGCCACGATCCTCGCGCTCGAGACAGGCAAGGCCGACGTGCAGTTCGGCCCGACGCTGTCTCTGAAGTACGCCGCCGGTGAAATCCCCGGCTCCACCTTCCTGGGCCAGATCAGCACCACCACCGTCGGTTTCGTCACGGCCAAGGGCTCGCCGCTGGCGCCGCTACTGGTCGCCGCCGTCAATCGGTTGATCGCCACCGGCGACTACGCACGGATCTTTGCCAAGTGGGGCGTCCCCGGCACCGGCATAGCCGAGTCGACGCTGGACGCGGCGGCCACGTTCTGACGGCCGGGCTCGAATCGGCTTCGGGAATCGGGTCGCTCGCCGACCTCACCCCCGGCGACTACCCCGACGAGGACCCGGCGGCCTGGGGACGATCTATCCGGTCCTGCGCTCCGACCCGGCGGCGGAGAGCGGCGGCAGGCCCAAGTGGTCACGCAGGGTGGTGCCCTCGTACTCGGTGCGGAATGCGCCGCGCTCCTGCAGGATCGGGACCACCCGGGCGGCGAGGTCGTCCAGCCCCGTCGGCGTCAGGTGCGGCACCAGGATGAAGCCGTCGCACGCGTCGGCCTGGACGTACCGGTCGATCCCGTCGGCGACCTGCTCGGGTGTGCCCACGAACTGCTGCCGCGCCGTCATCTCGATCACCAACTCGCGGATCGAGAGGCCTCCCGCCTCCGCGCGTGCCCGGTACCGGGCGGCGATCTCGCGTGGGTCACCCTGTCGGGTCCGGCCCTGCGTGACGGCGTCGAACGTCGGATCCTCCTGGGGCACGGGACCGTCCGGGTCGTAGTCGGACAGGTCCCGGCCCCACACCTGCTCCAGGAAGTTGATCGCCGTCTGGGGGCCCACCTGTAGCAGGCGGATGTGCCGGGCCTTCTCGTCCGCCTCGGCGCGACTGTCGCCGATCACGAAGGTCGCGGCCGGGAACACCTTGAGGTGGTCGGGATTCCGGCCATGGGCAGCCGCTCGCGCCTTGATGTCCGCGTAGAACTCGCGCCCCGCCTCGAGCGTGCCGTGCCGGGTGAAGATCGCGTCGGCGTGCCGCGCCCCGAACTCGCGACCGTCGGCGGAGTCCCCGGCCTGCAGCAGTACGGGGTGCCCCTGCGGGCTCCGCGGCAGCTCGGGGTAACCGTCGACGGTGAACTGCTCGCCGCGGTGCACGACGCGCTGCGGTGCCGCGGCGTCCCACGCGTCCCAGAACCGCTGCGCGACGGTGATGAACTCCGCCGCGCGCCGATACCTGTCGGCGTGCGGCAGGAACCCGCCGCGTCGGAAGTTGGCCCCGGTGAACGCATCCGAGGACGTGACCATGTTCCACGCGGCGCGGCCGGCGGACAGATGGTCGAGCGTCGCGAACTGCCGGGCCACCTCGAACGGCTCGTTGAACGTGGTGTTGATGGTGCCCGCCAGACCGAGTCGATCGGTGACCGCGGCGAGCGCGGCCAGCACCGTGAAGGTGTCGGGCCTGCCCACGACATCGAGATCGTGGATGCGACCGAGGTGTTCGCGCAGCCGCAGGCCCTCCGCGAGGAAGAAGAAGTCGAACCGCGCGTCCTCCGCGACCCGGGCCAGATGCTCGAAGGACGCGAAGTCAACCTGGCTGCCCGCCTCCGGTACCTGCCAGACGGTCGTGTTGTTGACACCTGGGAAGTGCGCGCCCAGGTGGATCGGCTTGCGGTGCTCGCCCTCCCGCACGGCGATCCCGGTCACAGGATCCCCCATTCCTTCGCCAGTAGCTCGTGGCTCCGTAGCCGCGCGCCGTGGTCGTGCGTCACCGACGTCACCACCAGCTCGTCGGCCCCGGTCACACGTGCCAGCGCACGCAGGCGCGCGGCGACGGCGGAGGGGGCGCCGACGAACTGCGTCTCCGTACGGTCGGCCACTCCGGCCAACTGCTCGTCCGTGAGATCGTCGCTGTCGGTGGGGAATGGGATAGCGCCGTCACCGAAGCGGATGGAGTGCACCCACCTCGCGTATCCGGCCGCGAGGCGGTGGGCCTGCTGGTCCGTGTCGGCGACGACCACATCGGCGGACACCACGACCCGAGGCCGCTGCAGGGTCCCGGGACGGAACGCGGCGCGGTACGCGGCGACCGCGTCGAGTGTCGTCGCCGGGCTCACGTGATAGTTGGCCACGAACGGCAGCCCGCGCCGGCCCGCCACCGTCGCACTCTCGCCCGCGCTGGACCCGAAGACCCAGACCGGCCCGTCGATACACTCCGCGACCGTGGAGCGCAGCGCAGTGCCGCGCGCGGTGAAGACTCCGGCGGCCAGGTCCGCGAGATCGGTCACCTGCTGCGAGAACGACGGTGCCGCGGCGCCCTCGGGGATGAGGGCGTCGAGGCTCGCGAGCACCCGCGGCCGGGCCAGGACGCGGCTCGGGTCGAACGGTGCGGGGACGACGACACCGTCGACGACCCGCGGGAGCGCCTGCGCCGCAGTCGTGTCCTGAGCCGCCTTCGACGCTCCCGCAGCAGCCAGCGCCTGCTGTCTGCGCTGCGCCGACCTGCCGACGCCCAGGTCGACGCGACCCGGGTGTAGCGCCGCGAGTGTGCCGAACGCCTCGGCGACGGAGATCGTGGTCGTGTACCCGAGCTGGACCGCCGCGGCGCCGACCCGGATCCGGTCGGTCGCCGCCAGGATCTGCCCGATCAGCACCGCCGGCGCAACGCTGGCGACGGCGACGAAGTGGTGCTCGGCGACCCAGTATCGGTGGTAACCCCACGACTCGGCGTGGCGGGCCAGATCGACCGCGTCCCGGAGCGCCTGGGCGGCGGTGCCGCCTGCCACCACCGGCGCGAGGTCGAGGACGTTGAGGGGAATGGATGCGTCTGTCATGGTTCTCTCGTCGGCGATTCGATCGGTATCAGTCGGCGGTCGCGAATCGATTGCGGGGCGCCGGCAGTCCGAGGGCCGCCCGCAGCGTCGGACCGCCGGGCGGCGAGCCGAGCGCGGCGAGCGCGTCCCGCAGCCGGGACAGGTCGACGTCGTTGACCGCCGGACGGATCCGGACGCCGTCGATGCCGTAGCCGCCCCAATCGGTGATCAGTTCTCGCAGGCCCGCACCGGTGCCCGCGAACGTGAGGGTGTCCTCGGGCGCGGGCTCGCGCAGGTCCAGCTTCGCGAGTCGCCGGGCGGCGGTGCGCTCCGAGTCCGCGAGCGCGACGGTGACGTCGGCGAGGACGGGCGTTGCGTCCGAGACCCCTGCCGCCGCGAGTCGGCTGCGCACCGACGCGGCCTCGTCGACGGACCGGACCGCCACCAGGACGATGTCGGCTCGTGCGGCCAGGCCACCGTCGGCGGCACCCGAGTCCGCCGGGTCGGTCCCCACCAGAACCACCGGCCGCCCCTGCGGTGGTCGCGGCGTGATCGACGGGCCCTTCACCGAGAAGAACTCGCCCTCGAAGTCGATGTAGTGCAGTCGGTCCCGGTCCACGAACCGCCCGGTGGCGACGTCCTTGACCACCGTGTCGTGCTCCCAGCTGTCCCAGAGGTCGCGCAGCACGTCGACGTAGTCGACCGCCTCCCGGCGGAGCGCCGCCCTGTCCGCGACGCCCCTGCGGCCGAACACCGCGGCATCGGCGGGTGACGCGGTGGTCTGCGGCCGCACGCCCGCGCGGCCGTGGCTCACGTGATCGAGGGTGGCGATCGCTTTGGACGCGTGGAACGGTTCGGTATGGGTCACGGTCACGGACGGGACGAGGCCGATGCGCTCGGTCTGCGGCGCTACCCGCGACGCGAGCATCGCCGCGTCGAGGCGGCCGCTGACGCGGTCGCGCGCGGTGAGGGTGAACGAGTCCTCGAACGTCGCGAAGTCCGCCCCGGCCTGCTCGGCTGCGCGTGCCAGCCGCGTCCAGTGCGCACCCGACAAGGCTGCGGACGGCTCACCGTCCACCTCGGCGAAGGCAGCGGGGTGCCAGCCGAAGGGCTCGAGCGCGACTCCGACGATCGGGCGGCCACGGGATCGATTGGTCACCCGTCCCACGCTAGGCCGGGAGCAGGGGTAACGACCGGGTTGCGCTCAGTGTGGATTAATGGCGATGCCGCGGGAATTCGCGCGGCCTCCGGGAGATTCGGTCGTCGCCCTCCCGATGCGAACGGGCCCGGCGCGGGCCGCCGAGCGTCACCGGAACGCGGACTCGCCGGTGAGCGCGCGCCCGATGGTCAGCTGATGCACCTCCGACGTGCCCTCGTAGGTCAGCACCGACTCGAGATTGTTGGCGTGCCGGATCACGGGGTACTCGAGGGTGATCCCGTTGGCACCCAGGATGGTCCGGCATTCGCGGGCGACGGCGATCGCCTCGCGGACGTTGTTCAGCTTGCCTGTGCTGACCTGTGCCGCCGTGATCTCCCCGCGGTCCTTGAGGCGCCCGAGGTGGTACGCGAGGAGGTGACCCTTGCCGACCTCGACGGCCATGTCGGCGAGCTTGGCCTGCGTCAGCTGGTAGGCGGCGAGTGGCTTCTCGAACACCTCGCGCGTCTTCGCATAGTCGATCGCCGTCTCCAGACAGTCGCGGGCGGCCCCCATCGACCCGAAGACGATACCGAATCGCGCCTCGCCGAGGCTGGTGAGCGGACCCGTGAGCCCGCGTGCCTCGGGCAGCACCGCGGCGGCCGGCAGCCGAACGTCCTCGAGCACCAGCTCGGATGTGATGGACGCGCGCAGCGACATCTTCTTGTGGATCTCCGGCGCGCTGAATCCCGGTGTGTCGGTGGGCACGACGAAGCCGCGGATGCCGTCGTCGGTCTGCGCCCACACCACCGCGACGTCGGCGATCGAACCGTTGGTGATCCACATCTTGGTGCCGTTGAGGACCCAGTCGGTGCCGTGGTGCTTGGCGGTGGTGCGCATCCCCCCGGGGTTGGAGCCGAAGTCGGGCTCGGTGAGGCCGAAGCACCCGATCGCCTCGCCGGTGGCCATCCGCGGTAGCCATTCGAGCTTCTGTTCCTCGCTGCCCCAGTGGTGGATCGAGAACATCGCGAGCGAGCCCTGCACGGAGACGAGGCTGCGGATACCCGAGTCCACGGCTTCGAGCTCGAGGCATGCCAGGCCGTAGGTCGTCGCGCTCAACCCGGCGCAGCCGTAGCCGTCGAGGTGCATCCCGAGCACGCCCAGGCCGCCGAGTTCCTTTGCCAGGTCGCGGACGGGGATGTGGGCGTGCTCGAACCAGTCGGCGATGTGCGGCCGGAGGCGCTCGTCGGCGAATCTGCGCACGGTGTCGCGGATCTCGATCTCGTCCGGTTCGAGCAGCGAGTCGAGGGCGAGCAGCTGGGTGACGGCTGGGGTGCGACTCATGATTCCTCCGTGAATCCGCAGGTAAGAACGTTTGCGCTAACGATTGCGGAGGGTTACGGTAGTCGCTGTCGTCGACGTTCGTCAATGCGTCGCCCCAGGAGGTGTGAGGTGTCCCGTCCCGACCGTGCACCGACGCTCCGCGAGATCGCAGACCGGGCGGGCGTTCACGTATCGACGGTGTCCCGCGTGCTGCGTCAGGACGAGCCGGCCGACGGCTGGTCGGACAGCGCCCTGCGGATCCGTGCGCTCGCCGAGGAACTCGGTTACCAGCGCAACGTGTGGGCGGCCAGCCTGCGCACTCGCCGGACGGCGACGATCGGCGTCGTGATGCCGAGGTTGACCGACGGCGTGGTCGCCACGACCTATACCGGCATCGAGGAGGCCGCCACCGCAGCCGGGTACTCCGTCCTGCTGTCCAGTCCGCCCGACGAGGTCGCCGCCCAGCGTCGTAGCGTGGCCCTGCTGGTCGGACGGCAGGTAGACGGGTTGCTGCTCTCCAGCCTGCACGCGCCCGCGGCCGAGTTCGTCGACTCCCTGGGGCTGACGATCCCCGTCGTCACCCTCACCCGGCACGCCGACTCGGGGCTGCCCTTCGTCGGCGCCGACGACGTCGCCGGTGGCGCGCTCGCCGCGCGGCACCTGCTCGGCCGTGGGTACACAGACCTCGCCTTGGCGGCCGGTCCGCCGCACGCGACGACGGCCTCAGACCGGGCCGCGGGTTTCCGTGCGGCGCTGGCGGATGTGGGAATCGCGCTGCCGGGCGACCGGGTCGCCGCATCGGCGTTCGACGTCGACGGTGGCGTCGCGGCGGGGCGCGCCTTGCTCGATCGGCCCGACCGGCCACGTGCGGTGTTCGCGGTCTCGGACACCATCGCGATCGGAATCCTCGGCATGGCCAGGGATCTCGGCCTCCGGGTGCCCGACGATCTCGCCGTCATCGGGTACAACGACATCCCGGTCGCCGCGCAGCTCCCCGTACCGCTGAGCACTCTCCGCTCCCCCGCCCGGCAGATCGGCGCCACCGCCGTCCGCCGGTTGGTGGATGCCATCGACGGTCGCGCGCCGGAGACCACACGTCTCCCCGTCGAGCTCATGGCCCGCGCCACCACTTGACTGCATGCATTCAGCTGCATCGCGAGTAGCCTGGCGTCGTGCCCGCGACAACCCTGCGGAATGTGCCCCAGGCTGTGCGAGGCGAACTCGCCGGGCGTGCCGGGCGTGCGGGCCGGTCGCTCCAGGAATACCTGCTGGCGGTGCTGACACAGATGTCACGTACACCTGATATCGCCGATATCGTCGCACGGATCGAAGAACGCAAGCGGAGCAGCACCGTGCAGGTGTCGGTCGCCGATATCCTCGCCCACCGGGATGCCGATCGCAGGTGATCCAGGTCGTCGACGCGCCCGCGGTTGTCGCCGCGCTGATCGAGCGGTCTCCGGCAGGCGGGTGGTGTCTGGCGCGGATCGCAGAAGCGCCCGTCGTCGCACCGCACCTGATGCCGTTCGAAGCCGCGAGCATTATTCGTCAGACGACGATTCGCGGCGCTCTGAGCGCGGTTCCGAAGCCCGCGCCGCCTCGACGGACCTTGATGATCTGGAGGTCACGCTCACTGCGTATTCCTTAGTGGCAGAGCGTGTATGGGAGCTGCGCGCGAATCTGACGACGTACGACGCGAGCTGTGTAGCCCTCGCGGTACACCTCTCGACGCGGTTGGTGACTCTCGACCGGCGCATCACAACGGCGCCCGGCCTCCGGTTCGAGGTACTGGTGCCGCCGGTATCGGGCAGTGCCTAGCCGCATCGACGCGCGGGCTCTCACCGGCGCGAAGTCGAACCGCGCCGTGATCGACCTCACGCTGCGCCTACTCATCACCTCGAAGCAGAAGGGCGCGATGATCGACGGTATTTGCGGGCGCTGCCAGAACTGCCGGCGAACCTCGGTGCGCCGCGAGCAGATCATCCTTGGCTTTCCCCTCGAGGAGCCCATCCTCGAGGCTGTGGGCCTGTCGATGTGGGAGTACGTGATCGTCGGGGAGCTGGCGACCGGAACTGCGATATCCCAGGTCGAGCTGTCCCGACGGACCGGCCGTGACCCCACGCGGCTGGGAAAGCACCTCGACGCTCTGGCCGACCGCGGCGTCATCGGACGCGAGAAGTCGGCCGACGGGCGCCAACACACCGTCCGGCTCACGGACGCGGGCCAGGCGATGCACGACCGGGCCAAGCGGACCATCCGCGCAGCTGAGGACGAGTTCCTCCGCGCCACGCTCCCGGACGAGGACGCGATCCGGTTGCGCCGACTGATCGCGGCCCTCGCGGGCGATTGACTCGCCCGCCGCCGCTTACGTCGGCGGTTGGAATCCACCGATCGCTTCCTCGAGCAGTTCCGCCAGCCGCAGCGGGGTGCGGTCCTCGAACATCGGGCCGATGAGCTGCACACCTATCGGAAGGCCTGCGGGGGACCTGCCCGCTGGTATCGCGCTGGCGGGTAAGCCGGGCATCGTGGCCACGCCGGCCCACACCAGTTGGTCGAAGTACGGGTACTCGACGCCGTCGATGTCGATCCGGCGCTCGAGCGGATTCGGATCATGGTCGTGGCCGAACGCGGCAGTGGGAGTGATCGGGCAGACCACGACGTCGAAGTCGGCGAACAGCTGTCGCCAGCTGTGCCTGTGTGGCTCGCGGCGGCTGTTCGTCTCGATCCAGTCGCGGTGGCTGAGCGCCATGCCGCGTAGGCGCGCCGCGTCGAGGCTCTGATCGTCGAGATCCAGTCGTGTGGCACGAACCCGCAGTTCCTCGTACTTCTCGACCGGAAAACGGGCGGCGGAGCCCGAGAAGAGCAGCTGCGTGTAGAGCCTCGCGGCCTGCGCCAGGTCCGGCAGCAGCGGGCTGTGCCGTTCGATGTACGCTCCACCGGCCACAAGTGCGTCGGCAACCCGGTTCACGCCCGCCCGTACCGCGGACCCGGTCGGGATCAGCGGATGATCCTCCAGCACCAAGACACGGAAATCGCGAAGGTGCTCGTGGCGCGCGGGCGGCAGGGTCGCGTCGTACGCCAACCCGTGCGTCAGCGGGTCCGGTCCGACCATGACGTCGAACAGGATCGTGAGATCGCGGGCGCTGCGTGCCATCGGGCCGACGACGGCTAGGTCCTGTTCGACCGGCAGCGGTGGCGAAGGAGGCGCCACCATGCCACGCATCGCGGCCAGGCCCAGCGTCGGCTTGTGCGCGTAGACGCCGCAGAAATGCGCCGGAGTGCGCAGCGAGCCGGCGAGGTCGGAGCCGATGGACAGTGCACCGAACCCACATGCCAGCGCCGCCGCTGATCCGCCCGAGGACCCACCCGGCGTGCGACTGTGATCCCACGGATTATTGGTGGTGCCGTAGACCTCGTTGAAGGTCTGAATATCCTGCAGCCCCACGGGCACATTGGTCTTTCCGAGTACCACAGCACCCGCCGCCTTCAGTCGTGAGACCTGGACTGCGTCCTCGTCCGGAATGAAGTCGACATGCTCCTTCAAGCCCCAGGTGGTCGGCAGTCCGGCGACGTTGTAGGACTCCTTGACCGTGACCGGAAGACCCAGCAGCTGCCGAACGTCGCCGCGGGCGAGCGCTCGGTCGGCGCGACGCGCGGCGGCCAGCGCGCGACCGAAGTCGGGCACACAGATCGCGTTGATCACCGTGTCGTCGCGCTCGATACGGGTGATCGCGTCCTCGGTCAGTTCGACCGAAGTCACTTCGCCGGCGCGTAACGCCGCCGTGAGTCGCTCGGCCGTCTGCAGATTCCAATCCATGGATCCGACGGTATAGACCTGCGGAATCGGCCACGAAATGCGGATTTGCACAAGCGAATGGACATCACGATCGTGCGTCGGCGCGTAGCGAAGTCTCCGTCTACCCGCGGACACCCGTCTCTCGCCGCCTACTCGGGGTGAGTCCGCCAGGCCGAGTAGAAGGCCCGCCGGCACCTCGCGTGCCGGACGTCGTCGGGCTCGCTTCCGAGAGGTACGTCGCGAACTCCTCGGCCGCGGTGTGCAGGGGCGTGGTGTCCATGATGCTCCCTTACTTCCGGTAGCCTCCTCGGGTGGCGATCCCGCATGCCGCCCACTGCCGTGACAGGCGCATCTATGCGCCGTCAGTCCCAGCGGGCCAAGGGTTTTGGTCCAGAAGTTTCTCGGGCATGTCGCGGTGTCGATAATCGATACGTACGAGTGGCTGATGTGACACCAGAGGCGGCGCGGTGAGATATGGGCGACAGGACGATGGCAGCGAGGATCGGTACGGGGTTCGACGAACCTTGTACCGATCACCCCGCCCTGCCGCCCCGTCTGGCCGGCACGAACTGCTTGGCCACCAGATGCACGGTGGGAGTGACATCTCAGCGCGCGAACGTGACTGGGCTTCTGCACCAGGTTCAACGCTGACTGCCAGGAGATGTCATGTCTACTGCGCTGAGTGTGGGAACAGATCCTCGAACGCGACGGTTGCGCCTCCTGTCCGCGGTTCGTAGAAGTCCCCATTGCCGTATGGGCGCCGTGACAGCGTGCTGTGTGGCGGCACGAGGTCGCTGCGAATGTAGACCAGTTGGCCCGGGCCGATATATGTCGCCTCGGTGATGTCGGGCGAATCCGGGATGAGGGCTTCGCCCTCGGCGCGATACACCTCGCCGCTGCCGAAGGTGAGCAGACTCGGATCGAGAGTCTCGATCAGCGCCTCGGCCAGGCCGCGGATGTCAACGGTGTCCGATCCACCGCTCGCCGCGTACATGTCGACAGCGTCCCGTGGGGTGGTGGACTTCGGACCAGCTCGAGTAGGTGATCAACGAGTCGGCGCAGACGTTATCCGACGGCTGCCGGCGGGGCAAGGGCCGTGGTGGTCGTGTCGGCGGCGGCCCGGTGTTTGGCGGCGATGACGGCCCGCAACTCGTCCATGGACACGTCGGAGAGGTAGCGGCGGATCACCTGCCACTCGTCGTGCTGCTCGATCACCACCGCCGTCGCCAGCCGCAGGAACGCGGCCTGGTTCGGGAAGATCTCCACGACGTCCACACGGCGTTTGATCTCCTTGTTCAACCGTTCGACCGGATTGTTCGACCAGATCTTCTGCCAATGACCGCGAGGAAAAACGGTGAACGCCAACACATCCGGCTTCGCCTCCCGCATCATCTCCGCGACCTTCGGCACCGATGAGGCCAGCGAGTCCGCGACCCGGTCCCACTGCGCCGCCAACTCCACCGGGTCGGTGTGCGCGAACACCGTCTTCAACGCCGCCAGCACCGGCGGCTGCTGCTTCGCAGACACCCTCCCGGCGACGTTCCGCATGAAATGCACCCGGCACCGCTGCCACCCCGCATCGGTGAACTGCTGCGCCACAGACGCTTTCAACCCCGCATGTGCGTCGGAGATGACCAGGTGCACCCCCGACAGGCCCCGCTGCCTGAGGCTGCGCAGGAAGTCGGTCCAGAACTCGAACGACTCACTGTCACCGACCGCGGTCCCCAACACCTCCCGGGTGCCGGCCATCGACACCCCGATCGCGACGACCATCGCCTGCGACACCACATGCGCGCCGACCCGCACCTTGCAGTAGGTGGCATCGAGGAACACGTACGGAAACGTGGTGTGCGTGAGCGTCCGCTCCCGGAACCGGGCCACCTCGGCGTCGAGGCCCAGGCAGATCCGGGACACCTCCGACGTGGAGATGCCCGAGTCCACCCCCAGGGCTTCGACCAGGTCGTCCACGCTGCGGGTCGACACACCGTGCACGTAGGCCTCCATGATCACCGCGTGCAACGCCCTGTCGATCCGCCGCCGCGGCGCCAGCAGCGACGGGAAGAACGACCCGCACCGCAGCTTCGGGACCTTCACGTCGATGTCGCCGGAGGTCGTCGAGATCGTCTTGCTCCGGTGGCCGTTGCGGTGCGTCGTGCGGTCGTCGGTGCGTTCGTACCGGGCGGCGCCGAGCACCGCCGTCAGCTCGGCCTCGATCAACTCCTGCAGCCCGGCGCGGATCAACTCCGCGGTCATCCGTTGCGGGTCGGCGGCCTTCAACTCGTCCAGACGGGCGAGCAGGGCAGAATGGTCCTGGGTCATCGCGTAGCTGCTTTCTGTAAGTCACTGTGAGAGGTAACCCGTAGATCACTACGCGATGGCCCACCCCCGGACCGGGAGCGACACACTCCCGCTCGACAGGGCTCTGGCCCTGCCCCGATTCCCACCACCCCAGGGGACTTACCCTACATGTCCTGCAGCACAGCGAAATACAGCTTCGCTTCGTCGTGTTCGCTGGCGAACCGCAGCGTGATCTGTACTTCATTGCGGCCGTCGGCAAACAGCCACAGTGTCGGGCCGCCCTGGAATTCGGCCGGCTCGCCGACATCGCCGGCCCAGTCCGGCCGCCAGCCGGGGTTGAGGTAGAGCACGGCGCGCCACAGCGCTTCGGGATCGGTGAAATCGATGGGCTGGAAGCGGTTGTCCTCTGCGACGCTCCAGGCGACGGGCGTTGGCAGGGCCAGTGCCTTGCCGATCGTCGCCACGACGGCGGCCACTACCTGCGACTGCCGCCGCACGTCGCCGTCGGCCGACGCCCACGACAGGTGCATCAACCAGTCGCCGGTGTACTCCTGCGGGATGCCGTGGCCGTCGCGCAGGAACACCTCGCGACGGTGTTTCCACTGCTCGTACAGCACGGCGCTCGAATCGTTGAACGGTGCCGATTCCGGCCGGCAGCCGTTGAGGAAACCGGCGAGCCAGATCCTCGCGTCGGGCGTCGCGTCTGTGATCCGGTCGATCGTTGCGGTGAAGCCGATACCGGTCTGTGCGTTGTACACCTCGATGGCGCCCTCGATGTTCGTCGGTTTGCCCATGATCGTGTACCACACGTCCGGTTCGCTCCGAACGGTGACGCGGAGGTCGAGGCCGCTAGGGTCGATGATCACGGCTGCTCCTGACTAGCGGTCCTCGATATCGCCCTCGGTCTCCAGATACACCTGCTGCAGCCCGGCGAGGGTCTCCGGGTCGGGGGTGGCCCACAGCTTGCGCTGGTGGGCCTCGAGCAGCCGCTCCGCGATGCCGTGCAGCGCCCAGGGGTTCGACTGCTGCATGAACTCGCGGTTCTCGGCGTCGAGCACGTAGTTCTGTGTCAGGGTGTCGTACATCCAGTCGGCCATCACGCCGGCGGTGGCGTCGAAGCCGAACAGGTAGTCCACGGTGGCCGCCATCTCGAAGGCGCCCTTGTACCCGTGCCGCCGCATGGCCGCCATCCACCGCGGATTCACGACCCGGGCGCGGAACACCCGGGTGGTCTCCTCACCCAGCGTCCGGGTGCGGACGGTGTCGGGCCGGGTCGAATCCCCCACGTACGCCTCGGGATCCGCGCCGGTCAGGTGCCGGACGGTGGCCACCATGCCGCCGTGATACTGGAAGTAGTCGTCGGAGTCGGCGATGTCGTGCTCGCGGGTGTCGATGTTCTTGGCCGCCACCGCGATCCGCCGGTACGCGGCGCGCATGTCGTCGGCGGCCGGGGCACCGTCGAGCCCCCGCCCGTACGCGAACCCGCCCCATGCCGTGTACACCTCGGCGAGATCGGCGTCGGTACGCCAGTTCTTCGAGTCGATCAGCTGCAGCAGGCCGGCGCCGTATGTGCCGGGCTTCGAGCCGAACACCCGGGTGGTGGCGCGGCGGCGGTCGCCGTGCTCGGCCACCGCTGCGCGGGTGTGCGCCGCGACGTAGTTCTGATCGTCCGGCTCGTCCAGCGCGGCAACGAGGTTCACGGCGTCGTCGAGCATCGCCACCACGTGTGGGAACGCGTCGCGGAAGAAGCCCGAGATGCGGACGGTGACGTCGATCCGGGGCCGGCCGAGCTCCTCGAGGCCCATCACCTCGAGCCCGCTCACGCGGCGTGACTGCTCGTCCCACACCGGCGTGACACCGAGTAGCGCGAGTACCTCGGCGATGTCGTCGCCCGCGGTGCGCATCGCCGACGTGCCCCACACCGACAGGCCCACCGACGGCGGGCACTGCCCCTCGTGCTCGTCGCGGTACCGCGCGATCAGCGACTCCGCGAGCTCCTGCCCCGTGGCCCAGGCCAACCGAGACGGCACCGCCTTCGGGTCGACGGAGTAGAAGTTGCGACCGGTGGGCAGCACGTTCACCAGCCCGCGCAGCGGCGAGCCGGACGGCCCGGCCGGCACGAAGCCACCGTCGAGCGCGTGCAGCACACTGTCGATCTCGGCGCCGGTGGCCCGCAGCCTCGGCACCACCTCGGTGGCTGCGAAGCGGAGCACGGCGCGCACTGCGTCGGCGTCGGCACCGTCGGGCACGTCCAGCGCGTCGACCGCCGCCGGGTCCCAGCCGGCAGCCGCGACGGCCTCGACGAGTCCTCGTGCGCGCGCCTCGAACTCGTCGGTGGTGGCCTTCGACGCCGTGCCGTCCTCGGTCATGCCGAGCGCCTCCCGCAGGCCGGGCACGTGCACGCCGCCCGCCCACATCTGCCGGGCCCGCAGGATCGCCAGGACGAGGTCGGTCTCATTGGAGCCCACCGGCGGCGCGCCGAGGATGTGCAGGCCGTCGCGGATCTGCACGTCCTTGATCTCGCACAGCCACCCGTCGACGTGCAGGATCATCTCATCGAAGGCCTCCTCGTCGGGCTGGCCGGTGAGCCCCAGATCGTGGTCGAGCTTCGCCGCCTGCAGGAGCGTCCAGATCTGCTGCCGGATCATCGGCAGCTTGGCGGGATCGAGGCTCGCGACGTTCGCGTACTCGTCGAGCAGCTGCTCGAGCCGGGCGACGTCGCCGTACGACTCGGCGCGGGCCATCGGCGGGATGAGGTGGTCGACCAGTACGGCGTGCGCGCGGCGCTTCGCCTGCGTGCCCTCGCCCGGGTCGTTGACCAGGAACGGGTACACGAGCGGCAGGTCGCCGAGCGCGGCGTCCGGGCCGCACGCCGCGGACAGACCGAGGGTCTTGCCGGGCAGCCACTCGAGGTTGCCGTGCTTGCCGAGGTGGATCGCGGCATCGGCGCCGAAGCCGCCCTCGGCGACCGCAGCCTGCAGCCAGCGGTAGCTCGCGAGGTAGTGGTGGCTGGGCGGCAGATCGGGATCGTGGTAGATCGCCACGGGGTTCGCACCGAACCCGCGGGGTGGCTGCACCATGACGGCGAGATTGCCGAACCGCAGTGCAGCGATGGCGATCTCGCCGGACGACGTGGTGAACAGCTCGCCGGGCGGCGGCCCCCAATGCTGCGTCACCGCGTCGCGTAGCTGCGCGGGCAGGGTCTCGAACCACGCGCGGTACGTGTCGGCGCCGACGGTGACCTCAGTGGCGTCCAGCCGCTCCTCCGAGAGCCAGTCGGGATCCTGGCCGCCGCGGGCGATCAGGGCGTGGATGAAGGCGTCGGAATCGTCGCCGTCCCCGGGCTCGGGGGCCAGCCCGGGGATCGCCTCGGGACCGGTGAGAGCGCCGAGATCGTATCCGGCGCCGCGCATCCGGTGCAGTAGCGCGATCGCCGACGCCGGGGTGTCGAGCCCCACCGCGTTGCCGATCCGGGCATGCTTGGTGGGGTATGCCGAGAGCAGCAGCGCGATCCGCTTGGCGCCGTTCGGGATCGATCCGAGGCGCGCGTGCCGCACGGCGAGACCGGCGACGCGGGCGGCGCGCTCGGCGTCGGGGACATAGGTCGGCAGCCCGTCGTCGCCGATCTCCTTGAACGAGAACGGGACCGTGATGATACGCCCGTCGAACTCGGGGATCGCCACCTGCGTCGCGACGTCCAGCGGGCTCATCCCGTCGTCGGACTCCTCCCACTGCGCGCGGGAGGTGGTGAGCGCCAGCGCCTGCAGCACCGGGATGTCGAGATCGCGCAGGGCGCCGATGTCCCACGCCTCGTCGTCGCCGCCCGCGCCGGCGGTCGCCGGCACCGTGCCGCCGGCGGCGAGGACGGTGACGAGCAGCGCGTCGAGGCCGGCGAGTTCGGCCACCAGGCCGGGATCGGCGGCGCGCAGCGAGGCGCAGAAGATCGGCACGGCCACGGCACCACGGGCCTCGATCGCGTCGGCGAGGGCACCGATGTAGGCGGTGTTGCCCGCCAGGTGCTGCGCCCGGTAGTAGAGGATGCCCACCCGGGGCCCGACCGCGTCCGCGGTACCGCAGCGCTCGATCACGCCCCACTGGGGCGCCCTCGCCGGCGGCTCGAAGCCATTGCCGCTCAGCAGGATCGTGTCCGACAGGAAGCCGTGCAGCTGCGCGAGGTTGTCCGGCCCGCCCTCGGCGAGGTACGCGTGGGCCTGCGTCGCCACACCCGCCGCCACCGTCGACGCCTCCATGAGGTCGGCGTCCGGCGCCTGCTCCCCCGACACCACGACGACGGGTCGCCCGCTCGCGGCGAGCGCGTCCAGGCCCGCCTCCCAGTAGCGGCGGCCGCCCAGGATGCGGACGACGACGATGTCCGCCCCGTCGAGCAGGTCGGGGAGGTCCAGGTCGACGCTGATGCGCGCGGGGTTGGCCCACCGGTACTCGGCGCCACTGGCCTTGGCGGAGAGCAGGTCGGTGTCCGAGGTCGACAGGATGAGGATCACCTAACCGACCCTACCGACGTGGCCAGCGCGCTAGTCGGTCACCTCGGTGGTGCTGGAGAGGATGGAGTCGAGCAGGATGCGCACCGAGTCACGGACGTCGTTGAGGGGGGTCACGTCGCGCGCCGCCCGGGAGCGGGCGACGGCGCCTTCGACGGCGCTCATCAGCATGCTCGCGAACACACGGGCGGCCTTCTCGTCGGCGCCGGAGCGGGCCAGTGCGGTGGCGACCTTCTGCTGGCAATCCTCGTACACGGCCGTCGCTGCGGCCTGGACGCGCGGCTCCCCGTCGGCCAGCGCCGCCGCGAGTACGGGGCAGCCGGTCTGATAGTCGGACGCGACCAGGACCCGTTTCCACAACTCGATGAAGCGGTCGATCCACGCGTACGGGTCGCCCGTCGACGTCGCAGCGTCGATGTACCGGGACAGGCGGCGGCCGGCCAGCCCCGTGGACGTCTCGATCAACTCGGCCTTCCCGCCCGGGAAGTGCTGGTAGAGCGAGTTGCGCGAGGCGCGGCTGGCAGCTGTCAACTCGGCCAGTCCCGCGTCGGCGAAACCGTGCTGGCTCACCAGCGTCAATGCGCTCTTGACGAGCCTCTGTTTGGGCCTCGGTCGCGTCGCCATCCGTCTCCGGCGCCTCCTGACATCACCACGCGCGCTACAAAACGACGCGCCGAACGTTGTAACCGCGATTCTTGTTTGAACCGGTCGGATCATGTTAAGCATATACGGACTACTTGAACCGACCGGTTCACCTTTTTCGGCTACCGAGATGGAGATACTCCAGCGATGACACGAGCGACCGCGATTGCACCCCCGGCTCCCTCGAGGCTGCCGCACACGGCGATCCTCGGAGTGGGTGCGTACCGGCCGCGCCGCGAGGTCCCGAACGCCGAGATCGTGGACGCGATCGAGTCGAGCGACGAGTGGATCCAGAGCCGTTCGGGCATCAAGTCCCGCCGGTTCGCCGCGAAGGACGAGACCATCCTCTCGATGAGCGTGGAGGCGGCCAAGGATGCGCTGCGCGCCGCGAACATGGAGGCGGCGCAGATCGACTGCGTGATCATCGCCACCAACACCCGCATGGTGTTCGGCCCCTCGATGGCGCCGCAGGTGGCCCTCGAGCTGGGGCTTACGAACATCCCTGCGTTCGACGTCACCGCAGGCTGCTCGGGCTTCACCACAGCCCTCGCCAACGCCAACAGCCTGATCCGAGGTGGCACCGTCGAGCACGCCCTGGTGGTTGGCGTCGAACGCCTCTCCGACTTCGTCGACAAGCACGACCGCACCTGTGCCTTCATCTTCGCCGACGGCGCCGGGGCCGCAGTGGTGGGCCCGTCGGAGGAGGTCGGCATCGGCGCGGTCGCGTGGGGCGCGGACGGTAACTTCACCAATGCGATCTACCAGGACAAGGACTTCACCACCTTCTTCGACGAGGTGGAGGCTGTGCGCGACGGCGCCGAGCTGCCCGAGCGCCCGTACATCCGGATGGAGGGCCGCCAGGTGTTCCGCTGGTGCGCCACCTTCCTGCTCGGCGCCTGCCAGGACGCGCTCGCCAAGGCGGGGCTCGAGGCGAAGGACATCGAGGTGTTCATCCCGCACCAGGCCAACATCCGCATCACCCAGGTGCTCACCAAGGCCCTGGAGCTGCCCGAGGACGTGGTGATCGCCGAGGACATCGTGACCACCGGCAACACGTCCGCGGCGTCCATCCCGCTCGCCATGGAGGAGCTGATCCGCAGTGGGAAGGCCAAGCCCGGTCAGACCGCCCTCGTCATGGCCTTCGGCTCCGGTCTCGCCTACGCCGGCCAGGTCGTGACCCTGCCGCCGGTCTCGGACCAGGACGTCTAGAAACCGGACGCATGGAGGACGCCTGCCCCGGGGTACTGCGCCCGCACGTCGCCGCCGACGGTGCGCTGTTGCGGGTGCGGCTTCCGGGAGGGCGGATCACCCCGCAGCAGCTCGAGGCGCTCGCCGATCTGGCGGGCGACGACGGTGACCTCGAGCTCACCTCCCGCGGGAACATTCAGCTGCGTGCCGTGACGGCGCCCGACGCGCGGGAGCAGCTCGCGGCGGTCGGGCTGTTGCCGTCACCGTCGCACGAGCGCGTCCGCAACATCGTCGCCTCGCCGCTGTCGGGGCGGATCGGCGGGCTGGTCGATGTCCGGCCACTCGTCTCGGATTTGGACGAGCAGCTCTGCGCCGCACCGTCGTTGGCCGACCTGCCCGGGCGCTTCCTGTTCGCCCTCGACGATGGGCGCGGCGACGTCGCGGCGCTCGCGGCGGACGTCGAGGCGCGGTCGGGGACTCTGTTCCTGGACGCTCGTCCCACCGACCTGCCGGCGACCGTCGACACGATGCTCGCGGCCGCGGCCGCGTTCGCCGACCTCCGGGAGGACGCCTGGCGGCTACGCGACATCCCCGACGGGGCAGTCGGGCTGGCACGGGAGTTGGGCGGCACCGTCGTCGGTCCGCGGGACGTGCCCGCCCCGCCGGGCCCGCCCGTCGGCTGGCTGGATCAGGCCGACGGGCGCGTCACGCTCGGCGCAGCACCGCACCTCGGCCGGATCCCGGGCCGCACCGCTCGGTTCGTGGCCGCGGTCGAGCATTCCGTCACCATCACCCCCTGGCGGACACTGTGCGTGCACGACCTCGACGAGGGGCCGGCCGAGACCGTCGTCCGAGTCCTGGCGCCGATGGGCCTGACCTTCGACGCGAACTCCCCGTGGTTGCAGGTGAGTTCGTGCGTCGGGAATCGCGGATGCGCCCGCGCGGACACCGACGCGATGGGCGCTGCGGAGCAACTCGCGCTGTCCGGCGCTCTCAGCGGGCGGGTGCACGTCGTGTCCTGTGCCCGCGGCTGCGGCGCGCCCCCGGGGCCGCACGAACTGGTGCTCCTCGGGCCGCGCTGAGTTGATTACGCGAATCGGCCCGCTCCGCTGTGGGCGGCTGATAGCGTTCCGACTGGATGTCGCCTCGCGACATCGCTCTCGACCTTGCATTGAGACCACGGTGCGGTCGTCTATCGGCCCATCCCCCCACTCGGAGGTAAACCCCGTGACGCTCGATTCCACGCCCCGTACTCGGATCACCCGCCGCTCGCGAACCGCTCCACGGCGCCGTGTTTCGTCGCTTGTCACGGCCGCTTTCGCCGCAGCCGTCATTCTTTCGCTGGGCGGTTGCGCGAAGGCCGGCGCCGACACGACATGCAAGGACTTCCTCGGCATGTCCAGCCAGGACCAGACGTCCCAGGTCTCCACGCTCTACAAGGACAAGCACGGCAGCGAGCCGGCGGCGCTCGCCGCGACAGCGCTGCAGCAAGAGGCGATCGCCTACTGCAACACCGCCGGCAGGTCGGACAGCAAGATCAAGGAGATCCCGATCTCCTGACCTGCGTACCCGACTGTCAACCCGCTCGGCCTCTGAACGAACCCCCGACCCGAGGTCTCCTCCCCTAGAACGCGTCTCGGTCCCGAGCGAGTGTGCGATCCCGGCTCGCGTCGGGTGATGAACTCGGATGCTCCGCCGATCCTCGACGGATCCAGGATCGAACGGGCTCACGGACGCCGCCGACAAGGTCAAGAACGGCGTCGACGCCGCCAAGGACAAGCTCACCCCCGGCAAGCACTGACGGATCGTCCGATAGGTCACCGATAGATCGGCCGGGAGGCATTGCGCTGCAGCGTCTCCCATGCCGGTGTCTCGACCCGGTTCACGAGCTGGAGGACAACTGCGCGGAGCTCGTCCGCGGCGCGGAGTGTTCCACGAGACCCCGCGGACCGCGACGAGACGTCAGGGCGCCGGGGCCGGGCGTCGGGCCGGCGAATACAGTGGCGCGGTGCACGAGTATCTGACCGACGGGGCCGAGATCTATCGGCGTTCGTTCGCCACCATCCGTGCGGAGGCGGACCTCTCGCGGCTGCTCGGCGACGCGGAGACGGTGGCGGTGCGGATGATCCACGCGGCCGGGCAGACGGACCTGGCCGCCGACATCGACATCTCCCCCGGCGCGGTCGCGGCCGGCCGGGCGGCGCTGCGCAGGGGCGCCCCGATCCTCTGTGACGTGAACATGGTGGCGCACGGAGTGACCCGGCGGCGTCTCCCCGCCGACAACGAGGTCCGGTGCGATCTCGGCGACCCGCGCACCGTCGACCTGGCCGCGCGCCTGCACACCACGCGCACCGCGGCCGCCGTGGATTTGTGGGGCGAGGCGCTCGGCGGCGCCGTCGTGGCGATCGCCAACGCGCCGACGGCGCTGTTCCATCTGCTGGACCTGCTTGCAGCGGGCGGCCCCCGTCCGGCCGTGATCGTCGGCGCACCCGTCGGATTCATCGGCGCCGCCGAGTCGAAGGAGGCGCTGCGCGCGGACGCCGCGACGCTGGGGCTCGAGTACGTGACGGTGCGCGGGCGCCGCGGCGGGAGCGCGATCTGTGCGGCCGCCGTCAACGCCCTCGCACAGGAGGACGAGCTGTGACGGGCGCGTTGTGGGGCGTCGGGGTGGGGCCGGGCGACCCGGAACTGGTGACCGTCAAGGCCGCCCGGCTGATCGGTGACGCCGATGTGGTCGCGTATCACTCTGCGCGCCATGGCCGTTCGAATGCGCGCGCCGCGGCCGAGCCGTACCTGCGCGCCGGCGTCACGGAGTTGCGGCTCATGTACCCCGTGACGGTGGAGACCACGGACCATCCCGGCGGGTACCGCGGCGCGCTCGACGACTTCTACGGCGAGGCAGCGGCGTCCATCGCCACGCACCTCGACGCCGGGCGGAACGTCGCGCTACTCGCCGAGGGCGATCCGATGTTCTACAGCTCCTACATGCATATGCACAAACGGCTCCGCGACACCTACGAGTGCATCATCGTGCCCGGCGTCACGTCGATCAGCGCGTCCGCCGCGGCCACCGGCGTGCCGCTCGTCGAGGCCGACGAGGTGCTCACCGTGCTGCCCGGCACGCTTCCCGGGGATGAGCTGCGCCGCCGGCTCGCCGACACCGACGCAGCGGCGGTGATGAAGCTGGGACGCACGTTCGGGACCGTCGACGCGGCGCTGGCGGACTCGGGACGACGCGAATCCGCATGGTACGTAGAGCGCGCATCGCGCCCCGACCAGCGGGTGGCGCGCGTGGTGGACGTCGACGGTGAGGTGCCGTACTTCTCGACGGTACTGGTGCCGGGGCGGATCAACGCGCCCTCGGCGGATCCGGTGGACGGTGAGGTCGTGGTGCTCGGGCTCGGTCCCGGCGACGCCGCATGGACCACCGCCGAGGTGCGCCACGAGCTCGCGGTGGCCACCGACATCGTCGGGTACCAGACCTACACCGACCGCGTGCACGCCCGGCCCGGGCAGCGCGTGCACGCGTCCGACAACCGGGTAGAGGCCGAACGTGCCCGGCATGCACTGGAACTCGCGGCGGGCGGTGCCCGGGTGGCGGTGGTGAGCTCTGGCGATCCCGGTGTGTTCGCGATGGCGTCCGCGGTCGCGGAAGTGGCGGTGACGCAGGAGTTCTCGGGTGTGCGGGTGCGGGTGCTGCCCGGAATGACGGCCGCGCAGGCCGTGGCCAGCCGGGTCGGCGCGCCGCTGGGCCACGACTACGCGGTGATCTCGCTGTCGGACCAGCTCAAGCCGTGGGAGACGATCGAGGCCCGCCTGCGTGCAGCCGCCGAGGCGGACCTCGCTCTTGCGCTGTACAACCCGGCGTCGAAGACCCGGCGGTGGCAGGTCGAGAAGGCGCGCGAGGTGCTGCTCGGCGTCCGTGGCCCCGGGACGCCCGTGGTCGTCGGGCGGGCCGTGGGCTCGGATGCGGAGACGGTGACCGTGACCACCCTCGGCGAGCTGGACCCCGACATCGTCGACATGCGGTGCCTGCTGATCGTGGGATCGTCGCGGACCGTCGTCACCGACCGGCCCGGAGGTCGGATCGTGCACACGCCGCGGCGCTACTGACCGCTCAGGCCAGGGCCTGGACCGCGGTCAGGGATCCTGCCGTCGTGAGTGCGATATTCGCGAGGGAGGCGGTGTGCGTCGCCTGGTCGGCGGCGGCCACACAGTCCTGGATCACGTGCACGGTGTAGCCGAGGTCTGTCGCGTGCCGGGCGGTCTGCTCGACGGTGAGGTTGGTGGCGACGCCGGTGACGAGCAGGGTGTCGATGCTTCGCGACCGCAGCCACGAGTCGAGACCGTTGCCGGCGAGACCCGAGAGTTTCTGGTTGTCGAAGGTAGCGGTCTGCAGCGCCGCCATCGGTGGGATCAGGGCGGCGCCCGGTGCGCCGGGGCGGAAGGCGTTCTGGGCGTCGGCGACCGCGTTCATGAAACCGGTGTTGCGGACCAGCTCGCCTTCGCCCTCGGGGATGGTGAAACGCGTGAGCAGGACGGGCAGGCCGCGATCCGCCGCCGCGGCGTGGAATGCGGTGGCCCGGCCGACCACACCGCCGGCTGCCACCGGTGCGGCGAGCAGGGCGCCGAAGAAGCCGCTCGGCTCGATCACGTTGACCTGCCAGTGCAGGCCGAGAACGGCGGTACGCGTGGGATCGATGGTCATCGGTCGATCATGCCTCGCTGCGGGCGGGCGCGGGGCGGGGGCGGTTTCGGAAACTTGTCGGTGTTCGGGGGTACCTTCGAGATATGAACACAGGTACGAATAGAGAGTTCCCGGACTCACCCGCAGAGCAGCCCGCTGGAACCGCTCCGCGGGCCGCGGGTCCCGAGTCCGAGCGGGACGCAGCCGTCGATGCCGCGCGCACTGCGCTCCTCAGCAGTCCCGCACCCGAGACCGACAGGGGTATCGCCGTGCGGCTGGGCGGACTCGCGCGACTCGCGGCACTGGTCTTCGCCGAACAGCTCCGAAGCGCCCGCGACCTCGTGCATGAACGGATCAGTGCCCGCCGCGCCCGCGGTCTCGGGCAGAAGGCCGCCCGCCGGGGCATCGCCCGAGAGGTCGGCCTCGCCCTGCACATCTCACACCATCACGCCAAGAAGCTGGTGCACGCAGCGGAGGTGATCAGTGCGGATATGCCGCACACGCTCGCCCGGGTCACGGCGGGCGACTTGAGCCAGGCCGCGGTCCATGCCCTGGTGGCGACCCTCGATCACCTCGACTCCGCCGAGCGGCGCATCGCAGACCAGCGTCTGTGCGCGGACCCTGCGACTCTCGCGGGACTGGGGCTGCGGCGACTCGCGGACAAGGCAGAGGCGGTGGCGTACGAACTCGACGCCGAGAAGACACTCGAGCGCGCCGGCAAAGCAGCTGCGGACCGGCACGTGAGCATCCGGCCGTGTCCGGACACGATGGCCCGGGTGTCGATCCTGCTCCCGGTCGCGCAGGCCGTGGGGATCTACGCGGCGTTGACACGGGCCGCGGACGGCGTGGCCGGGCACGGTACCGAGCCACGTGGACGCGGGCAGGTGATGGCGGACGAGGCTTACGCACGAATCACCGGCCGCGCCGGAACGAGCGGGCCGTCGGTCGCAGTGAACCTGACGGTGTCGGACGCGGTACTGCTTGGCGGCGCGAACGGCACCGCGCATCTGGAGGACGGCGGCGTGCTCCCGGGTGAGATCGCGCGTCGGCTCGTCGCGGAGGCGACGGCAGACGAGCTGGCCTGGGTGCGGCGGTTGTACGTGACGCCGGCGACCGGGGCCGTGGTGGGGATGGATGCGAAGTCACGAACGTTCCCCGCGGGGTTGGCGCGGTTGATCCGGGCGCGGGACCGGTACTGCCGTACCCCCTACTGCGACGCACCGATCGCCGACATCGATCACGTTCAGCCCTGGGCCGAGGGCGGGCCCACCACTGCCGAGAACGGCCAGGGGTTGTGCAAGGCCTGCAATCTCGCGAAGCAGGCGCACGGCTGGCACGACCGCACGGTGGTGGACCCGTCCGGGCGGCACACCGTGGAGACCCGCACCCCGGCGGGCACCGTCCATCGCAGCACCGCGGCTGCCGCGTGACCTCACATGACCGTGCCGTGCACCTCGAACGACCGCCACGGGATGGTGGGATAGGCGTGATGTCCCGGGTCGATCCCGATCAGCCGGCCGCCGTCCATCGCGACGTACTCGTGTTTGGCCGCCGGGTCGGAGGTGATCCGGTCGGCCAGCAGTGGTGGCAGGCTCACGGGATCCACCCAATCGTTCACGGTCGAGTGCCCGTAGACCTGACTGAACGGCATGGGCCGATCGATCCAGCCGGGAATGAGCTCGGTGACCGGCTCGGCCCATAGCGGCCCTGCCGCGGCGTTCGGTCTCCCCAGCATCACCCCGGCGGCGAACAGCCGGTCGTCGTCGTGCCTCAACGCGAGTTCGTTGAGTCGCTCAGCGGCCGCCAGCGCAGTAGGCGGGGCGCCGATGACGGTCCGCCAGAACTCCTCGGTGACGCCTGCGTGGGTGACCAGGATCTGCTCGGAGTCCGTGCTTATCGCGGCCGCGACCAGTGCCTCGCGATGGTGGACCCAGCGGCGCAGCGTGGAGGCGGACCGCCGCTTGAGCTTCTGCGGCCAGCGGAACGCCGGCGGGCGCAGGTAGTTGGCCTCGTGGTTCCCGATCAGCTGGACCCACTGGGTCGGCTGGTTACGCAGATAGTGGTCGACGAGCGCTATCACCCCGTCGGAGTCGGGGCCGCGGTGGATCAGGTCACCGACCTGGATCACCACGAGGTCGTCGGGCAGGACGTCGTCGATCGCGCCGAGGCGCGCCAACTCGACACGCAGCTCAGTGAGATGCCCAGCGACATCGCCGACGACCGCGACCCTCATCGGCGTCGCATCGTCCGGCGCGGCTGCGGCACCACAGCGTGTTCCACCGCGCTGATGCTAGTTGGCGCGGGGCCCTGAGCCGGTCGAAACCAGCCAGGAGAACGCATCGGCAGCGGTGGTGACGGTGGCGCCGCCCGGCCGGTCCGGCCGGTCGACCATCACCACGTCGACACCGTTCTCCCGTGCCGCGGTCAGCTTCGCCGACACCAGGTCCCCGCCGCTGTTCTTGGTGACCAGTACATCGATTCGGTTGCGCCGCATCAGGTCGCGCTCCCCCTCGACCGTGTACGGCCCGCGGTCGAGCAGCAGTGCGCACCGTCGCGGGAGGCCCTTGGACGGCGGGTCGACGACCCGTACCACGAACCACCACGTGTCCAGGTGTGCGAACTCGTGCACGTCCTGCCTACCGGTCGTCAACAGCGCCCTGCCGCTCGTCCGCGAGGCGAGTTCCGCGGCGGCCGCCGCCACCGTCGGCACCCGCACCCAGCTGTCCGACGGGCCCGGCACCCACTCCGGTCGGACGACGGACAGCCGGGGTAGCCCGGTGGCCTCCGCCGCCGCAGCGACATTCCCGGAGATGGTGGCCGCGAAGGGATGTGTCGCGTCGACGACTGCAGCGAACCTCCCCTCGCGGAGGTAGTCCGCGAGCCCGTCGGCGCCGCCGAAGCCGCCGATCCGCGACCGTCCCACGGGCAGGCGGGGATTCGCCACCCGCCCGGCGAGCGAACTCTCGACATCGAACGCGGGGTCGGCCTCGAGTAGCTCCGCGAGTTCGCGGGCTTCAGCCGTCCCACCCAGGAGCAGCACGCGGCGCGCGGCCGGCCCCGCGGCCGCCGCGGTGGGGCCGCTCAATGGCTCGCACCTCGCACTCGGGATGCCGAATACAGGTAGCTGTCCGGGAACTGATCGGCCGTCAGCACCCGGCCGACGAAGATCACCGCCGTCTTCGTGATCCCGGCCGCGGTCAGCCGATCCGGAAGATCGGCCAGGCGGCATCGCACGATCGTCTCATCGGAACGGGATGCGAACGCCACGACGGCCACGGGGCAATCCGACCCGTAGTGCGGCAGGAGGTCGTCGGTCAGGGCACGCGCCCGGTGTGCTGCCAGGTGCAGCGCGAGCGTCACCCCGGTACGGGCCAGAGACGCCAAGTCCTCCCCCGCCGGCATGTCGGTCGACAAGGTGGAGACCCGCGTGATGAGCAGCGACTGGCCCACCTCCGGTACCGTCAGCTCCCGCCCGAGCGCTGCTGCGGCGGCCGCGAACGCCGGTACACCGGGCACGATCTCGTATGGCACCCCAAGCCTGTCCAGCCGCCGAGCCTGCTCCGCGAAGGCCGAGTACAGCGATACGTCACCCGAGTGCAGCCGCGCGACGTCGTGGCCGGCGCGGTGTGCGGTCTTGATCCGCTCGACGATGTCGTCGAGCGGCATCCGGCGGGTGTCCACCAGCTCCGCATCCTCCGGGCAGTGCGCGAGCATCGCCGGCGGAACCAGCGACCCCGCGTACAGGCAGACCGAGCAGCGGGCCAGCAGGTCGGCACCACGGAGCGTGAGCAGATCCGGGGCGCCGGGCCCCGCGCCGATGAAGTACACCGTCACGCGGCCGCCCCGTTCTTCGTGACGGACCACTGGATCAGCAGCCGGCGCGGCAGCCATGCGTGGGCGGGTCCGAGCTCGGCGAGATCGGACGCCGCGTACAGCTGCAACGTGCCGCCGAAGCGCGAGCACAGTGACACGATGAGCGCCTGGCTTTCGAGCGTCACCGCGTTCGCCACCAGGCGTCCGCCCTCGCGCAGCGCCCCCCAGCAGGCGTACACCACGGCGTCGGACAGCCCGCCGCCGATGAACACCGCGTCGGGTGTGGGCAGACCCACGAGGGACTCCGGGGCACTCCCCACGATCACGCGCGCGCGGACGCCGACGGCGGCGGCGTTCCGGGTGACCCGCTCGGCACGGTCCGAGCGCTTCTCTACGGCGACGACGGTACCGTCGTAGGCGCCCGCCCACGTGATGCCCACCGACCCCGACCCCGCCCCGACGTCCCAGATCGTCTGCCCGGGGCGCGGATCGAGCGCCGCCACGGTGAGCGCGCGGACGTCGGGCTTCGTGATCTGGCCGTCGTTCTCGAACTCCACCGGTGCCGCCCCGGTGGGCGCGAGAGCCAGCACGTTGAGATCGTCGATCACGCCCAGCGTCGCGACTCCACCCTCTGCAGGCGCACGACGCACCCGCTCACCGGGGCCGCCCAGCTGCTCGAGCACCGTCAGCGCCACGTCCGCCACCCCGGCGTCGGCCACCAGCCGCTCCAGTACCGCCGGGGTCGCGCCGGACTCGCTGAGCACCAGCACGTTCCGGCCCAGGCGCAGGTGCCGCACCACGGGCGCCGGATCGCGGGCCACGGCCGAGACGACGACGGTGTCGGCGGTACCCCACCCCAGGCGCGCGCATGCCAGCGCCACGGACGAGACGTGTGGGTGGACGGCCAGATCCAGGTCGGGCCGCCGCCGCGCGAGGGTCGCGCCCACGCCGTACAGCATCGGGTCCCCGCTGGCGAGGACGGTGACGCCGTCCGCGAGCGCGTCGAGCGCGGGCAGCAGCGGCGACGGCCACTCCCGACGGTCGGCGGCCACCTCCGCGGGCAGGGCCGCGAGCTGGCGGGCCGAGCCGTGGATCACCTTCGCGCCCAGCAGTTCCCGCTGCGCCGCCGGGGTCAGGCCGGCCCAGCCGTCGGCGCCGATCCCCACCACCGTCACCGTCATCGGGGCATCCGGCGCCAGACCGCCTGCGGCAGCAGCCGCATCGCCACCGACGCCGGCCCCAGCACGGCGGGGATCCACACCACCCGCCGCCGGCGGGCGAGAGCCGAGACCGTCGCATCGGCCACCTGCTGCGGCGTCGACGACATCGGCGCGGGCTTCACACCGGAGGCCACGAGGCCCGCCGTCATCTGCCCGATCACGAAACCGGGGCGGGCGAGCAGGACGTGCACGCCCGACCCGTGCAGCGCATCGGCCATGCCCGAGACGAAGCCGTCCAGCCCGGCCTTGGCGCTGCCGTAGACGTAGTTCGCGCGCCGCACCCGCACCCCCGCCACCGAGGAGAACGCCACGATCGCCCCGCGGGACCCGTAGCGGTCGGGCTCCTGCGCACGCAGGAGCGAGGCCAGCTCGGTCAGGACCGACACCTGCGCCACGTAGTCCGTCGTGGCGATCTGCACCGCGTGTGCCGAGTCCACCTCGGCCCGGGCCTGGTCCCCGAGGATCCCGAACGCGACCACCGCCACCCCGATCCGCCCGTGCACGGCGGCCACCCGCACCAGCGTCTCCGCGTGGGTGGTGGTCTGGTCGGCGTCGAATGTCACGGTCGCGACGGCCGACGCACCGTCCGCCAGCAGTAGTTCCCGCTGCCCCGAGAGGTCGCCGCCCGGCCGAGCTGCGAGGATCACGACGCGCCCGGAACACATTCGGCGGGCCACCTCGACGCCGATCTCGCTACGGCCGCCCAGCAGCAGGATCGCTCCGTCGGGGATGGGATGGTCGGTCATGCGGCTCAGCCTAACGATGTGGCTACGCTGCGCGTGTGCACAGTCGCAAACCCCTGCCCGATGCCGCCCTCACGTTCGTGACCGAGCGGCACCTCGCCACACTCTCGACGCTCCGCGCCGACGGCACGCCCCACAGCGTCGCGATCGCCTTCACGTACGACGGTGACGCGCACATCGCCCGGGTCATCACCGGTGGGGACTCGGTCAAGGCGCGCAATGCCGCCCGCCGCGGCTACGCGTCCCTGACGCAGGTCGACGTAGGCCGCTGGCTCACGCTCGAGGGCCCCGCGCGGGTACTCACCGATCCCGAGTCGGTGGCGGACGCCGAGGCGCGGTACGCCGTCCGCTACCGGCCGCCGCGCGCGAACCCCAGGCGTGTCGTCATCGAGATCACGGTCGATCGGGTGATGGGATCGGTGCTGGCTCCGCCGGCGTGAGCAGGTCGCCGGGGTCGGCGACCACCCGGTCGGCGCCGGCACGCAGCAGCGTGTCCGCGCCCACACCACGATCGACGCCGACGACCGGGAATCCCCCCGCGTGCCCGGCTTCGACCCCGGACACTGCGTCCTCGATCACGACCGATCGCTCGGGCGCGACGCCGAGATCCGCCGCGGCGCGGCGGAACATGTCGGGCGCGGGTTTGCCGTGCAGGTGGTCCCGCGCGGCGACCTCCCCGTCGATGACGACGGGGAACCGATCGGTCAGGCCGGCCGCGGCCAGCACCGGTTGCGCGTTCCGCGAGCTGGACACCAGCGCGACCGGGATACCGATGCCGGCCAGATGGTCGAGCAGTCGCACCGTGCCGGCGAAGACGCGGACACCGTCGCGCCGGAGGATGTCGCCGAACACCGCGTTCTTCCGGTTGCCCAGGCCGCAGACCGTGGAGGCGTCGGGCGGGTCGCCCGGGTCACCGTCGGGCAGCCGCAGGTCGCGCGACGCGAGCAGCGCGCGCACCCCGTCGAACCGCGGCATCCCGTCGATGTACCGGAAGTAGTCGTCCTCGCGGTACGGCCGGTTCGGCGTCCGCTCGGCGAGCAGCGGCTCGAACAGCGCGCGCCACGCCTGCTGATGCACGGCCGCGGTGTCTGTGACGACGCCGTCCAGGTCGAACAGGACGGCGTCGGCCTCGTCGATCCACAGTGGTGCGGAAGCGGTCACGCCGGCCCTCCCGTCGGCACCGTCACACGCTCACCGGGCGTGAGCACCACGCGCCGGCCGCAGACGTGGACGACCTCGTCCGGGCCGTCGCCCATCAGCGTGAACGACGACTCCGCGTGCCCGAGGTCGGCCCGCACCGTCCGGCCCCGCCAGTGCACCGAGAAACGCAGGTGCTCCCACGACTGCGGCAGGGCGGGCGCGAACCGGAGCCCGTCGCGCCCGGCCAGGAACCCGCCGAACCCGTGCACGGCCACCTGCCAGGTGCCGCCGGCGGACGCGATGTGCATGCCCTCCTCGGTGTTGCCCTGGTTGTCGTCGAGGTCCACGAACGCCGAGCGCCCGAAGTACCGCTCCGCCTTGCTCGCATCGCCGACCTGCAGGCCCACGATCGCGTGGATCGACGGGCTCAGCGACGACTTGTGCAGCGTGCGGGCCTCGTAGAACTCGTAGTTCTGTAGCCGCGTCGCGAGTGAGTAGTCGTCCGGCAGGAGGAACATCAGCATCACCACATCGGGCTGTTTGAGCAGCGACGTGTCCTCGCAGTTGAAGTGGTTGTAGCCCTCGGGATACCGCGGCATGTCGTTGGCGTCCCACTCGGTGATCGGCACCACCTTCCGGTCGAAGTAGCCGTCGAACTGCTCGATCACGCCTGCATCGGGGTCCACCGGGGCCACTATCCGCTGGGCGGCGTCGGCCCAGCCCGCGGGCTCGTCGGCCGTCAGCCCGATCCGCGCCGCGACTGCTGCGAGCGCCTCCGGCCGCTCCGCCGCCATCCTGCGATGGACGTCGGCGGCGCGTTCCAGGTGCCAGCGCACCATCCGGTTGGTGAAGGCGTTGTCGTCCACGTGGGAGTGGAACTCGTCGGGGCCCATCACGGTGCGCAGCACCAAGTCGCCGTCCACCGCTCCCTCGATCCGGGGAGCGCAGCGCTGTACCCAGTACCGGGCGGTGTCGAACAGGATCTCCGCGCCCTCGCCGAACAGGTAGTCGTCGTCGCCCGTCACGTCCGCGTACCGCAGGATCGCGTACGCCACGTCGGCGGTGACGTGCAACTCCTCCTCCCGGGTATAGAAGCGGTTCTGCCCGTCGGGGGTGAACTGCGGGCACTCCTCGCGCCCGGTGTCGGCGGACTCCCACGGGTAGCGCGCTCCGCCGGTCCCGTTGTCCCGGGCCACCTCCCGGGCACCCGGCAACGTGTGATGCCGGTAGCCGAGCAGGGCGCGGGCCGTGCGCGGCTGGGTGAACAGGAAGAACGGGAGCATCATGATCTCGGTGTCCCAGAACACGTGCCCGCGGTAGCCCTCGCCCGACAGCGACTTGGCGCCGATGTTGACCGTGGGGTCGTCGGGGTTCGCGGCGATCAGCAGGTGGTACACCGAGAACCGCAGCGCCAGCGCCGCCCGGTCGTCGCCCACGATCTCGCAGTCGGAGTCGGCCCACAGGTGCTCCCACGCCTGCGCCGATGCGGCGGCGACAGCAGCGAAGTCCTCGGCCCGCAGCACGGTCGCGATCGCGCGGTCCACCGGCGGGTCACCCGCGCCGGGGTCGCGCGAGGTGGCGATGCCCACCCGCTTCTCGACGGTGACGCTCTCCCCCGGCTCGAGGTCGAAGGCCGACTCCGTCGCCACGTACTCGTGCCGTGCCAGGTTGCGGCGCATCACGGGTTCGCGGTCGGCCTCGGCGGCGAACGCGTACGCGACGTCGATGCCCGAGTCGATGGTTCGGGCGGTGACGTGGCCCACCCGGCCGTGGAACCCGCGGCCGGTCTCGCGCAGGTGCGTCGACCGCGCCCACTTCTCCCACTTCCGGTCGTGCCCGAACGAGGTCCCCGCCGGGTACGCCGGCAGGCGTTCCAGATTGCGGCAGTGGGCATCGACCCCGGTCTCGACGGTGACCACGGCCGGTGCGTCGAGCGGCGTCACCTCGATCCGTAGGGCGCACAGGTCGCGATCGGCCATGCTCGCCAGCCGCTCGGTGCGCAGACGCGTGCGGTGCCCCGCGGCGTCGGCGTACAGGGTCTCGCGCTCGAGCAGACCGGTGCGCAGATCGAGGCGCCGGTGATGCTCGACCACCGTCATGGTGTCCGGGTCGAGCCGCACCCCGTCGACCAGGACCTCGGTGGTGAGCCAGTCGGGCGAGGTGACCAGGTCGATCACCGGCGCGTCGTGCGCGTCGTAGACGCCGGCGAGGAACGTGCCGGGCAGTGCGCCGGTGTGCCGTTCCTCCAGCGATCCGCGGGTGCCGAGCCGGCCGTTGCCCACGGTGAACACCGTCTCGAAGTAATTGGCGCGCTGTGGATCCCAATCGTCCTCGCGGACCGACCAGGCCGCGTCGGTGGTGCTCAGCGTGGCGCTCACGGCGCCGCCACCGGCTCGCCGTAGGCCGCGCTGATCTGGCGGTTCGTGTCCGCCAGCGGCAGGTACACCGACAGGTCCTTACCCGAGCACCGCTGTGCGCCCATCGCGTTGCCGTAGCGGGCGGCGGTCACGAAGTCGCCGGACACCATGTACCCGTACGCCATACCCGCGGCGAACGAGTCCCCGCAGCCGGTGGTGTCCACGACGTGCTCCACGGGGATCCGCCCGACGATCTCCTCCCGCAGTGTGCCGTCGGCGCCACGGAAGTACAGGGCGCATCCCTCCTCGTCGAGGGTCACGCACACCGCCTTCACGCCGCGGTCCAGGCAGTGTTCCGCGAACTCCGGCAGCTGCTCCTTGGGCAGCGGAGCGCCCAGCCCGTCGGGATCGGCGCCGGGCGGTGGGAACCATGCGCAGCCCGCCTCCTCCAGGTTCATCTTCATGATGTCGATCGTGGGCAGCCAGGCGTCGCGGTCGATCCACAGGCGGCTGACCCGCTGCCCCGCGGCGGTCAGGGCGACGGTCGGGCCGTGACAGTCCAGCAGGATCGCGCCGGCGCTGTGCGCCCGGATGTACGCGAGGGTCGGCTGCGCGACCTCGTAGTCGGTGATCGGCACGCACACGAAGAAGTCCGAGTCGAGTGCGAACTCGACGTCCGCCGGGCTGATCGGATGCATGAAGCCCGTCTGGCGCTCGTCACGGAAGTTCTGGTCCCGGAACGTCAGTTCCACCACGTCGCCGCGGTCGCTGGCCGAGCGGATGCCCGTGAGGTCGACATTGGGGTACGGGGCGAGCAGCTGGTGGATGGGCTCGAGGTCGTGCTCGCGGACGTGGACGATCGGCCGTACCACGTCGTCGGGTCCGAGCAGGGAGGCGAGCGCGGCCACGGTGTAGAGGACGCAGCCGTACTTGTCGATCACCTCGCCGCGATGGGTGGTGACGTGGTCGCGCGGGATCGGGCCGAGGACGGCGACCTTACGGCCGGTGGCTGGGAGGGTGGTGTCGACGGAGGTGGATTCGGGCATGACAAGAACTCCAGATGTGGTGCGGGTGTGCGGAAATCGTGTATGGAACCCGCGGCGGCGCTGCGCGGGCGCTGCGCCGCCGCGGTGGTTCGGGGAGTGGCCCGGAGCGGGGCGTGCCGGGCCGTAGTGCGGCCTACGCCACCGTGTGGTGTTCGATCCCGACGCGAGCATCCATGTCTTCCAACGACATCCCCTTCGTCTCCCGGACGAAGCGGGCGACGAACAGCAGGGAGAGGAGGGCGAACGCCGCGTACATGCCGTAGGAGAAGCCGAGGGAGAAGCTCTTCAGGCTGGGGAACGACACGGTGATCGCCCAGTTGGCGACCCACTGCCCGGCCGCGGCGAGCGACAACGCCGCGCCGCGGATGCGGTTGGGGAACATCTCGCCCAGCAGCACCCAGACCACCGGGCCCCAGCTGACTCCGAAGAACACGACGAACAGGTTGGCCGCCACCAGTGCGATCGGCCCGGCCGCGCCGGTGAGGTGCGGGTCTCCGTTGACGATCTTCGCCGTGCCGAAGCAGATCGCCATCGCGCCGAGCGTGACGAACATGCCCGACGAACCGATGAGCAGCAGCGGCTTGCGGCCGATCTTGTCCACCAGCATGATCGCGACCACGGTGACGACCACGTTGACGATCGAGGTGAACACGCTGATCTCGTTGGACTGGTTCTCGTGGAAACCAACGGCCTCCCAGAGCACGTTGGAGTAGTAGAAGATCACGTTGATGCCGACGGCCTGCTGGAAGATCGAGAGCAGCAGACCAACCCACACGATCGGGAATATCCCCTGGATGCCGCGTCGGCCGGGCCGCATCAGGTCCTTCCACGAGGGCTGGGTATCGCCCTCGAGGCTGTTACGGATCCGGTCGATCTTGATCTCCAGATCCTTCTCGCCCAGCAGCATCGAGAGCACCTTCCGGGCCTCGGGTAGCCGCTGCTTCGAGATCAGGTAACGCGGCGACTCAGGGATCGTGAAGGCCAGCACGCCGTACACGAGGGCGGGGATGGCCATGACGAGGAACATCCAGCGCCATGCCTCCCAGCCCAGCGCCAGTTGGTTCCCGGCGCCGCCGGCTGCCGCCTCCAGCGCCCAGTTGACCAGGAACGACAGGAAGATCCCGAGGACGATGGCGAGCTGCTGCAGCGATCCGAGTCGGCCTCGGATACGCGCGGGCGACGTCTCGGCGATGTAGGCGGGCGCGATCACCGACGCCACACCGATCCCGAGGCCGCCGACCACGCGGAACACGACCAGCAACGCGAGATCGGGGGCGAACGCCGCACCGAAGGCACTGATCAGAAACAGGATCGCGGCGATCTGCATAACCCGGATGCGGCCGATCCGGTCCGCGATCCGGCCCGCCGTCATGGCGCCTACCGCCGCGCCGAGCAGTGCGGACGCGACCGCGAAGCCCAACACCGTGTTGTTGACATGGAACTCTGTCTGGATCGCCGACACCGCGCCGTTGATCACCGCGCTGTCGTAGCCGAACAACAGGCCACCCAGCGCCGCTACGGACGCGATCCGGATGACCCCCTTCCCCGTACCCTCCTCGTCGTCGCCGAAGATCGACGGGACGTCGTGTACGGCCCCACCTTCGCTCATCGTGTGTCCTCTCGGTGTGCGGGTCGGCATTGACCCGTGGACGTGGTGTGCGTCACATTCAATCCTGTACCGGTCGGTAGAAGCACGGATTCACCGGGGTGCGATCCGAGATTCCGGCAAAACCGTTCATCTTTTGAACACCGGGGCGCGCGGCGGATCGGTGGGGGTGATTCCCGGCTCGATCTCACTGCGTGAGCTGCCCGTCCGCGTCGGCGATCGCCAGCGCGATCGCCCCGTAGACGTGGGTGCGAGCGCCCAGACGACCCAGTCGGATGTCGAGCTGCTCGGCGGCCGACGGAACCCCGCACCGCAGCACGACCTGGCGGATCGCCGGGATCAGCAGCGGTGCAGCCTGGCCCAGTTCGCCGCCCACCAACAGCAGGCTCGGATTGAGGAGGCTGCACAGGTCGGCGACCGCGCGACCGACCTGATGGCCGACGTCCTCGAGCACCCGTGCGCATGCCCGGTCGCCGGTGTCTGCGCGCCGCACCACCTCGCTGATGGTGCGGGGCGGGGACTCGCCGGTGGACTTCAGCAGCGAGATCACCCGGCGAGCCGAGACCAGAGTCTCGAGGCAGCCGCGGTTCCCGCACCGGCAGACGTCGCCGAACTCGTCGATCGTTGTGTGGCCGATCTCCCCCGCGGTGCCGGAGGCCCCCGAGTACACCGTGCCGCCGACGATCAGGCCCGCCCCGACACCGTCGGACAGCTTCAGGTAGGCCATGTCGGCGACGCCGACCCCGCCGCCCCAGCGGTGCTCGGCGAGGGCACCGAGGTTGGCGTCGTTGTCGACCCGCATCCGTACCGGCAGATCCATCGCGGCGGTGGCGAGCTCACCGGCGCGGATACCGACCCAGCCCGGCAGGATCGAGGGTGATCCGACGATGCCGGTCGCCGCGTCGATGGGCGCGGGCAGCCCCATCCCCGCCCCGACCACGGCCGACCGGTCGATTCCCGCCGCCGCCATCGCGGCGTCGACGAGCCGTGCCGCGATCGTGAGTCCCGCCTCGGCGGTGATCCCCGTGTCCAGTTCGGCCCTGCGCTCGGCGAGGATGCGGTGCGTGTGATCCGACACGGCGACCGTGACGTGCCGGTGGCCGTAGTCGACCCCGATCACGTTGCCGGTCTGCGCCGCCAACCGCACTCGCCGCGCGCGGCCGCCGGCCGCGGCCACCCGTACGTCGCCGTCTGCCGCCAGCTCACGGACGATGTTGGACACCGTCGCCGGCGCCAGGCCGGTCTGCCGGGCCAGCGCAGCCTGCGTCATCTCGCCGTGCGTCCGCAGTGCTCCGATGACACGCGTGCGGTTCTGGATGCGCAGCGCCGACGGTGATCCGGGACGGCCGACTGGGGTCATCGCCGAAAGCTACAGGACCGCGAGCCCGTGCGGGCGGGTGTTCAGGGGCTCGCATCCCTGGTCGGTGACCACCACGATGTCCTCGATCCGTGCACCCCACTGGCCCGGGAAGTAGACACCGGGCTCGATCGAGAACGCCATCCCGGTCTGTACCGGCAGGTCGTTGCCCGCCACGATGTACGGCTCCTCGTGGACGGACAGGCCGATGCCGTGCCCCGTGCGGTGGACGAAGTACTCCGCCAGGCCGGCCTGGGCGAGGACGTCCCGGGCCGCGGCGTCGATCGTCTCGGCCGTGACACCGGGGCGCACCGCCGACACCGAGGCGGCCTGCGCGCGCTCGAGGTGCGCGTAGGCTGCGGCGACCTCGGCCGACGGCTCGCCCATCGAGTAGGTGCGGGTCGAGTCTGAGTTGTATCCCGATGCCAGGGGACCACCGATATCGATCACGACGACATCGCCGGCCTCGATCACCCGGTCGGACACCTCGTGATGCGGGTCCGCGCCGTGCGGCCCGGACCCGACGATGACGAACTCGGCGTGGTCGTGTCCCTCCGCCACGATGGCGTCGGCGATGTCTGCCGCCACCTCGCGCTCGGTGCGCCCGACCGCCAGCAGCTCGCCCATCCGGGCGTGCACCCGGTCGATCGCCCGGCCGGCGGCACGGAGCTCCGCGACCTCGGCGGCGTCCTTGATCATCCGGAGCCGGCGGAGGATGTCGGTCGCGAGCACTGCACGGACGCCGAGCCGGGTGGTGAGCGGCAGCAGGTGCAGCGCCGGCATCGAGTCCGAGACCGCGACGGTGCCGGTCCGATCACCCGCCCCGAGCGCCTCCCCGACCAGCGCGTACGGATCCGTGCCGTCGACCCAGTCGAGGACGGTGACGTCGATTCCGGCGCTCCCCAGGGCCGGCACCGCCGAGTCGCCCAGGATGGCGAGCTCGAGCTTCGGGACCACCACTGTCACCGTCGAACCCGACAGGACCAGCGCCGTGAGGCGCTCGAAGGACTCGCTGCGCACTCCGGTGAGGTAGGCCAGGTCCGGCCCGGGGGTGACGATCAGCGGGGTTCCGACGCCCTGCGCGTGCGGCCCGCTCGCTCCGCTTCCGGCGCCGGCGGCGAGGGCGGCGGCGCGACGGAGGCGGTCGGCGTAGACGGCAGGCGGGAACAGGTGCGAGGCCATGTCGCCGATTGTGTCACGATGGGCGCGTGGTGAACCCCGACGCCCGCCCCCTCATGCTGCTCGACTCTGCAGGCCTGTGGTTCCGCGCGTTCTACGCGATTCCCGACAGAGTGCGCACCGACGACGGGCGGTCCATCAACGCCGTGCGCGGGTTCCTCGACATGACGGCGCAGCTGATCTCGGCCCATCGCCCCGGCCGTCTCGTTGCATGCCTGGACCTCGACTGGCGACCGGCGTTCCGGGTCGAGTTGCTGCCGAGTTACAAGACCCACCGCGTCGCGCAGGAGGCCGTGGCCCCGGGCCCGCAGACCGGCGCCGTACCGGAGGAGGTGCCCGACACCCTCGGCCCCCAGGTCGACATGATTCTCGAGGTGCTCGACGCGGTCGGCATCGCCACGGGCGGGGCCGAGGGACTCGAGGCCGACGACGTGCTGGGCACGCTCGCCGCGCGGGAGCAGGTCGACCCCGTCATCGTCGTCTCGGGCGACCGGGACTTGCTGCAGGTTGCGACCGGCGCCGGGAGCGGAGCGAGCGGGTCGGGTGTCGCCGGCGCCGGGAGCGGAGCGAGCGGGTCGAGTGTCACCGGCGCCGGGAGCGGAGCGAGCGGGTCGAGTGTTGCCGGCGGGGTACCCGAAGTGCGGTGCCTGTACATCGGGCGCGGGCTCGCGAAGGCCGAGATGTTCGGGCCCGCCGAGGTCGCGGAGAGATACGGGCTGCCGCCCGAACGCGCCGGGCGCGCATACGCCGAGCTCGCGCTGTTGCGCGGTGACCCGTCGGACGGGCTGCCCGGAGTCCCCGGGATCGGCGAGAAGACGGCGTCCAAGCTGCTGCTGCAGTACGGGTCGCTGGCTGCGATCCGGGAGGCCGCCGCGGCGTCACCGTCGCCGCTCGCCGCCCGCGCGGCGGCGTCGATCGCCGCATCGGCCGACTACCTCGACGCCGCCTGGGACGTGGTGTGGGTCCGCCGCGATGCCGACGTTCGGCTGTCGGGGCCCGATGCCCTGCCGACCGAGCCGCGGCACCCCGAGCGCCTCGCTGCGTTGGCGGCGGAGCTGCGGATCACCGCGCAGGTCGAGCGCCTGCTCGCGGCACTGGATGCGGCAGGCGAGTGACTAGACCGACGGTGCCGGGACCTGGTAGGTGCCGTTGGCGTCGGTGACCTTGACGGTGAGCGTCTGCTGCTTGCCGCCGATGGTGACGTCGCAGGTGAACGTGTTGCCGGCCTTGACCTTGACGCCGCCTGTGTTGCAGGCGACCTTGGAGACGTCGGAGACGTTGTAGGTCTGCGTGAGCACCTTCTTGACACCGTCGTTGACCTGCGCGTTGTCGAACTTCTTGCCGCCGATCGCGCCCGTCGCGAACAGCACGACGACGATGATCACGATCACCACCACCGCGGCGACGGCCCCGAGGACGCCGAACAGCAGGCCCTTCTTCTTGGCCGGCGCACCGCCGGGCGCGCCCGCGCCCTCCTGACCGGGGAAGCCGCCAGGCTGATAGCCGAACTGCTGCGTCCCGGGCTGCCCGGGCTGGCCGTATTGCTGGCCCGGCTGCCCGTACGAGCCGGGCTGCTGCGGGTAACCCGGCTGCTGCGGATAGCCAGGCTGCCCCGGGTAACCGGGCTGCCCCGGCTGCTGCGGGTAACCGGGCTGCCCGTACTGCTGGCCGGGACTGCCGGCCTGCCACTGCTGCGAGATCACCGTGTTGTCCTGCGCGGGGAAGCCGCCCGCGTCGGGCGCCTGGTAGCCGGGAGCCGGGTACGGCTGGCCGAACTGCCCCGCGGATGCCTGCGGCTGCGAGATCTGCGTCTCCTCGGCCCCTGGCTGCCCCGTCCCCGGCTGCCCCGGTGCGGGCTGGCCGCCCTGCTGCCAGCCCTGCCAATGCTGCTGGTTCGGATCCTGCGGATTGCTCATCGTGGTCCCTCTCCCCCGGGCCACGCCCGGTGCCGTCGCGCTCCCCTGAGCGGCGCCGACGACCACTCGCGCAGATGCACCGAACATACCCCAGCGGCGGCGGCCGACGGGTGCGGCGCGACGGGCGGTTGTGCACGCGATGCGCAGTTCCGTGCGCGAATGTCCAACTGTCTGTCCGCGGCGTGGGCGCAGACTGTGTGACACCGGATACACAACGGGAGAATTTGGAGGGTCGATGGAGACCTACGAGAGCCTGCTCGCCGCCATCGTGGCCGAGACCGGCGATGCCAGCACAGATCCCGCGACCGACGAGGTCGTGGGAATCGCCCCGGCGCGGACGCCCGCCGACCTCGACCGCGCGGTGGCCGCCGCGCACGCCGCCCAACCCGCCTGGGAGGCGCTCGGACACGAGAAGCGGTCCGCCCTCCTCATGGACGCCGCCGACGCGGTCGAGCGGTCGGCCGCCGCGCTCGCCGAGCTGATCTCGCGGGAGCAGGGCAAGCCGCTGGGCGGCGGCGCTCCCAGCGCGATGTTCGAGGCCGGCGCGTGTGCGGCCTGGCTACGCGCCACCGCCTCCATCGAGTTGGCGCCCGAGGTCGTGATCGACGACGGCGAGACCTACGCGACCATCGAGTACAAGCCGGTCGGCGTCGTCGGCGCCATCGGACCGTGGAACTGGCCGGCGATGATCGCGATGTGGCAGATCGCGCCTTCGCTGCGGATGGGTAACACAGTGGTGGTCAAGCCCAGCGAGTACACGCCTCTCAGCGTGCTCGCCCTCGGCGCCATCCTCGGCCAGGTACTGCCTGACGGTGTCGTGCAGGTGCTGTCCGGCGGCCGTGAGCTCGGCGCCGCGTTCGCGAGCCACCCCGGCTTCGGCAAGATCATGTTCACCGGCTCGACCGGGACGGGCAAGGCGATCGCCCGGTCGGCGGCCGACCACCTCGCCCGCGTCACGCTCGAGCTCGGCGGCAACGACGCCGGCATCGTCCTGCCCGACGTCGATCCCGCGGCCGTCGCCCCAGGCCTGTTCTGGGGTGCGTTCATCAACACCGGTCAGACCTGCGCTGCGCTCAAGCGGCTGTACGTGCACGAGGACGTGTACGACGCGGTGTGCGACGCGCTCGTCGAGGTCGCCGCCGGCGCCCCTCTCGGCCACGGCGTCGACGACGGCGTCCAGCTCGGTCCGCTCACCACAGCGCAGCAGTTCGGCGTCGTCGACCGCCTGGTCGAGGACGCCAAGAAGTCGGGCGCGCGGATCCTGTTGGGCGGCGACCCCGACCGGGACGCGCCGGGCAACTTCTACCCGGCCACCCTGGTCGCCGACATCGCCGCCGATCGCCCGCTGGTCACCGAGGAGCAGTTCGGTCCCGCACTGCCGATCATCAAGTACCGCGACATCGACAAGGCCGTCGAACAGGCCAACAGCGTCGGCGTCGGGCTGGGTGGCTCCGTCTGGTCCGCCGACCGGGAGAAGGCCCGCGCTGTCGCCGGCCGCATCCAGACCGGCACCGTGTGGATCAACCAGCACGGCGCGGTCCACCCGTTCGTCCCGTTCGGCGGCGTCAAGAACTCCGGCTACGGTGTCGAGTTCGGGGTCGACGGGCTCAAGGCCGTCGCAGTCCCGCAGGTCATCAACGGATAGGACGGTTCATGTACCGCATGTTGGTTCTATACCCCGAACCCACCGATCGCAGAGCGTTCGAGGAGCACTACCGCGCCGTCCACGTGCCGTTGGCGATGAAGCTGCCCGGTCTGCGGGCCGCGCGGTTCAGCCTGGACGTCGTGGCGCCGGCCGGCGCCGGCTACTTCGCACTGTTCGAGGCCGACTTCGACTCCGCCGAGGCCCTGCAGGCCGCCCTGGCCTCGCCGGAGGGTGTCGCCGTCAACCGGGACGTCCCCAATTACGCCACCGGCGGTGTGCAGATCCTCATGTTCGAGGCCGAGGAGCCCTGACCGGACGGCTACCGACGCGGGTGCCCGCAAGCGTCGGTATCGATGGCGGGGTCGCCGCTGGCGTCGAGCGGGCTGAGCGCGGTGTCAGTCGGTGCTGGGACGGACGCGTACCTGGACGTTCTTCATCAGTGGTTGGTCGCTCTGTGTGCTGTAATCGGCGATGCCTATCAGTGCGTTCATCTCCGGCATGTAGCCGGCGGCACTGCCTTTGGGCAGGTCGTAGCGCAGTGCCCGGAACCGACGGACGGTGCGTAACGAGCCGTCTTTCGACGTGGCGGTGATGTCGACGAAGTCGCCTTCGGTGAGGCCGCGGGCGGCCATGTCGGCCTCGTTCAGGAAGATCAGCTCGCGGAGGTTCCTGATGCCCCGGTATCGGTCGTTGTTCGAGTAGATGGTGGTGTTCCACTGGTCGTGCGAGCGCATGGTCTGCAGCACGAGCACGTCGGAGTCGGTGGGGATCACGTCGGGTAGCGGGGCCAGGGAGAACTCGGCTCTGCCGGACGGGGTGAGGAACACCCGCTGCCGGGCGGGTTGCGGGATGCGGAACCCACCGCGCGGCTTGATCAGGTCGTTGAAGCCGTCGAAGCCGGGGAGCACGCGTGCCATGACGTCGCGGATGCGGTCGTAGTCCTCGACGTACCACTGCCACGGGGTCGCGCTGTTCGGAAGGGTGGCGGCGGCGATGCCGGCGATGATGGCGGGCTCGGACAGCAGGTTCGCGGAGGCGGGCCGGCGTTTGCCGACGGAGATGTGCACCATGCTCATCGCGTCTTCGACGGTCACACCCTGTGGGCCGGCGGCGCGCAGGTCCTTCTCGGTGCGGCCGAGGCAGGGCAGGATGACGGCCTTGTGGCCGTGCACCAGATGGCTGCGGTTGAGCTTGGTGCTCACCTGCACGGTGAGCTCGCAGCTGCGCAGCCCGGCGGCGGTGTGGGTGGTGTCGGGGGCGGCCATCACGAAGTCGCCGCCCATGCCGACGAACACCTTCACGCTGCCATCGTGCATGCCTTCGACGGTGGTCACGGTGTCGAGACCATGCTGACGGGGTGAGGTGATGCCGCACACCTCGTCGAGCCTGGCCAGGAACGTCTCGCTCGGCCGGTGGTCGATACCGCAGGTCCGGTTGCCCTGCACGTTGCTGTGCCCACGAACCGGTGACGGGCCCGCGCCGGGGCGGCCGATGTTGCCGCGCAGCAGCAGCAGGTTGACGATCTCGCGGGCCGAGTCGACGCCGTGTTCGTGCTGGGTGACGCCCAGGCACCAGCTGATGATCGTCTTCTCCGACTTCAGGTAGATCTCACCGGCCCGCCGGATCTCGGCCTCGGGCAGGCCGGCCTGCTCGGTGATCTCGGCCCAACTGGTGGCGGCGACCAGCGCTCGGTACGCCTCGAACTCGGCGGTGTAGTCGGTCAGAAACGTCTGGTCGAGGGCGGTCGGATCGGTCTCGGCGGCCTCGAACACGACCGTCGCCATGCCGCGGAGCAACGCCAGGTCACCGCCGGGGCGGACCTGGATGTTCATCTTCGACGTGGCGGTGGCCTTGAACAGGGCCATGTCGACCATCTCGTGCGGCACGATGGTCTTGGTGGAACCGACCTCGACCAGCGGGTTGATGTGCACGACGGTGGCCCCGCGGCGGGTGGCATCGGCGAGCGCGGTGAGCATCCGCGGTGCGTTCGAGGCCGCGTTCACGCCCAGGATGAACAGGGCGTCGGCCTCCTCCCAGTCTGCGAGGTCGCAGGTGCCCTTGCCGGTGCCGATGGACGCGGTCAGCGCGCGGCCCGAGGCCTCGTGGCACATGTTCGAGCAGTCCGGCAGGTTGTTGGTGCCGTACTCGCGGGCCAGCAGCTGGTAGAGGAAGGTGGCCTCGTTGCTCAGGCGGCCCGACGTGTAGAACGACGCCTGGTTCGGGTCGTCCAATGCGCGTAGCTCCGCGCCGATCAGGTCGAACGCGGCCTGCCACGAGATCGGCTCGTAATGGTCGGTGTCCGGGTCGTACACCATGGGCTCGGTGAGACGGCCCTGGTTCTCCAGGTCGTAGTCGGTCCAGTCTGCGAGTTCGGTGACGGAGTGGGTCTGGAAGAACTCCGGCCTGACCCGCTTGGGCGTCATCTCCCACGTGACGTGCTTGACGCCGTTCTCGCAGAAGTCGAGCGTGAGCTTCGTGTCGTCGGGCCAGGCGCAGCCGGGGCAGTCGTACCCCGTGGGGTGGTTCATGACGAACATCGAATGCGTACCGCGGCCCAGCTCGCGCTGCCGGAGCAGGATCCTGCCGACCGACTGCGCGGCGCCCCAGGACGCGGCCGCGTGGTGGTACGGCTTACTAGACCAGGCACCGTCTGTGAGCGGCCCGAAGCCGCCCTGCCGCGGAACGTCGGGCATGAGGCCGGGGACGCGGGTGGAGGTCTGCTTCGGGTCGGGGTCGACGGTCATGGCCGGCTCGCTTTCCGTGCGGAGGGGGCTGGGAGGTAGCTTCAGCGGACAGCGGTCGACGCCTCGACGCAACTGCTAGCGCGGCCCGCGCGGAGGCGCGACCCGCCGCGATCCGGCCCATGCACGCACACCCTACGCGCGGTCGTGGATCTCCACGACGTGTCCGACTGTGTCACCTCCCGGACGATCCGATGAGTCGACGGCCGGTGCAGTCCGCCCCGGTGACCCGTCGTGTCGTCGAAACGCGACCACGTCGCGCCATATCACCGCCCCAGCGGATGCGCGTCGGGGGATCCGTGACGTCTGATCCGGGCGGTTCCAGGCGATAGGCTCGACTGGTGAGTGACGGCCGTCGGGAACAGCACCGGGACATCGGTCTGACTGAATGGCGAACCCTGGTCAGCCGCTCCTTCGTGCCGCTCGACGTGCAGGAGAACGGCGGGGTCGAGTTCCGCGGCAGCCTCACGGTCACAGTGCTCGACGAGATCTGCGTCAACGAGATCGTGGCGACGCCGCACATCGTCCGGCGCACGCCCGAGCTGATCGCGGGGTCCGACGTCGCTTACGTCAAGCTGAGCCTGTCGCTCGAGGGGAGCTGCACGCTCGAACAGGACGGCCGCACCGCGGCGATCGGCCCCGGCGACCTCGCGATCTACGACACGAGCCGTCCCTACCGGCTGGAGTTCGACACCGACAACCACGCCATCGTCATCATGGTGCCGCACCGGCTGATAGACCTGCCGCCCAGCGAGCTCGCCCGACTCACCGCGGTCGTGTTCCCCCGTGACACCGCGCTCGGGCGCGTGGTCAACTCGTTCTTCCTCGATCTCGGTGCCGCGATCCATGGTCTGCGCGAACCGGCGGGCATCCGCCTGCTGCACACGGCGCTCGACCTGCTGGTCACGCTCCTGTCCAGCGAGCTCGTGAAGGGCGAGGCGCTCGATCCCCAACGCAGCCTGGTCCGGTCGATCCGCGAGTACATCGAGGCACGGCTCGGTGACCCCGAGCTGTCGCCGACGTCGATCGCGAAGGCCCACTTCATCTCGACACGACACCTGCACGCGATCTTCTCGACCGAGGGGGTGACCCTCGCGAGCTGGATCCGCGAGCGCCGACTCGAGCACGTCCGACGCGACCTGGTCGACCCGCTGCTCACTGCGCTCCCCATCAACCGAGTGGCCGCGCAGTGGGGGTTTCTCGATGCGGCGCATTTCTCGAAGGCGTTCAAGCAGCGCTTCGGGGCGTCGCCGCGGTCGTATCGGCAGACCGCGCACGGTGCATCTGTTGACAACGAGGCTGCGCAGAAGCACTAACCTCGCGCATCTCCGCCGCCCTACGGTGATCTGCACCACGCCATCACCTTCAGGAGACATCTATGTGCGCGACCCAGAGCAGCCCGTCGAGCTGCTGCAGTTCCGCCGGGCCGAATGTGGGCCGACGCTCGATGTCCCTGGAGGTCACCCACCCCACGGACGGGCTCACCCCGGGCGAGATCTCACGGGTGCGGGAGGTGCTCGACGGTGCCGGACTGCTGGGGCCGACCGTCCGGTTCGCGCAGCAGCTGCTCTGCGAGCCCCCGAAGGACTACCTCGCCGCTTGGCGTCCCGGCGCACCGATCGAGCGGCGGATCTCGACGATCCTGCTGGACACCGCTACCGGGCGCAGCACCGATGCGGTGGTCGCGCTGCCCGCCGGCACAGTCGAGTCGACCACCGCCGTGCCGTCGGACGTGGCGCCGTACGGGCAGCCGCCATACCTGTTCGAGGAGTACGACCGGGTCGACGCGATCGTCAAGGCCGACCCGCAGTGGCGGGAGTCGATGGCGCGCCGGGGTTTCGGCGAGGAGACGATCGCGCTGGCGTTCTGCGCACCGCTGGCCCCCGGCTACTTCGGCCGACCCGACGAGATCGGTCGCCGCGCCATCCGGTCGCTCACCTTCCTGCGGGACACGCCGGACGACAGCCCGTGGGCGCACCCGGTCGAGGGCCTCGTCGTGACCATCGACCTCACGTTCGGCGAGGTGCTGCGAGTCGTCGACGAGCGGATCGTGGACGTCCCCGCCGAGCACGGCAACTACGACGCCGCTGCGGTGGGGCCCGCCCGCACCAGCCTCAAGCCCATCGAGATCACCCAGCCCGAGGGGCCGAGCTTCACCGTCGACGGCAGCGAGGTCCGGTGGGAGAACTGGACGCTGCGGGTCGGCTTCTCCATGCGAGAGGGGCTGGTACTGAACGGGATCGGGTTCGACGACGGCACCGGGACCCGACCGGTGCTGCACCGCGCGAGCGTCCCGGAGATGGTGGTGCCGTACGGCGACACCACCGAGACGCGGTACTGGATCAGCTATTTCGACGCCGGCGAGTACCACCTCGGCAAGAACGCCAACAGCCTGGCGCTGGGCTGCGACTGTGTGGGCCTGATCCACTACTTCGACGCGCACCTCGCGGGCGACGACGGCAACCCCGTGACCATCCCGCAGGCCGTGTGCATGCACGAGGAGGACTACGGGATCCTCTGGAAGCACACCGAACCGGGACGGCCGTCCCGGTCTCGGCGGTCGCGCCGGCTGGTGATCAGCTACTTCGCCACGATCGGCAACTACGACTACGGCTTCTTCTGGTACTTCTACCTCGACGGCACGATCCAGCTCGAGGCCAAGGCCACCGGCATCGTCTTCTGCGGCGCCGAGGAGCCCGGCACCGAGCATCCGCACTCCGCCGAGATCGCACCCGGCCTGTTCGCGCCGGTCCACCAGCACCTGTTCTGCGCCCGCCTGGACGCCGCCGTCGACGGCGGCGCCAACTACGTCGACGAGGTCGACCTGGTGCGCATCCCCACCGGTCCCGACAACCCGCACGGCAACGCCTTCACGTACCGCAAGACACGCGTCACCGAGCCGGGCGGTCGGATGGCCGACAACCTGATGGGCCGCACCTGGCACATCGGCAGCGCCGAGCGCACCAACCGGCTGGGCAAGCCCACCGAGTACCAACTGATCCCGCAGGGCACGCCGGTGCTGCTGGCCGCGGACGACGCTCCCGTCGCCGCCCGGGCCGCGTTCGCCACCAAGCATCTCTGGGTCACCGGCTACGGACGCGACGAGATCTTCCCTGCGGGGATCGCCGTCAACCAACACTCGGGCGGCGCCGGCCTGCCCACCTACGTCGCCGCCCCGGGCGAGGGCAGCGCCGGGGCGGCCGCCGGACCCCGGCAGGTCGACGGTGCCGACATCGTCGTCTGGCACGTGTTCGGCCCCACCCACATCCCACGCCCCGAGGACTGGCCGGTCATGCCCGTCGACTACTCGGGTTTCCTGCTCAAGCCCTACGGCTTCCTCGACCGCAACCCCGCGCTGGACCTGCCCGACACCTCGTCGCCGCACTAGCGCGACCTCCCAGATCCGACCAGTCCGATAACCCGACCCCCTTGAGGAGACCCGGTGACCACGAGTCACGAGCAGTTCATCCCCGTCGCCGCGCTCGGCGACGGCTTCGCGCCCGGCGCGCACGTCCTCGATCCCTCCGACGGCCTGCGCGGCGCCACGCTGACGATCGAATTCGGCCGCGAGACAGTGGAGCTCGAGATCGGCGACCAGCGCGCCGGCTGGACCGGCGCCGAGGCCGCGACGGACGTCCCGGTGCGGATCACCTCCGTTCGGCCCGGCGTCTACTTCGTCGACCGCGCCATCACCGAGGACGAGGGCCGCGTCGCGTCGCTGACCTTCGTGGTCGACGTCGAGCGCGGGCAGGCCACCCGCGTGATCGGGCATCTGCCCACCGCGGCGGAGGCGGCCGAGAGCGCGTACACCCGCGTGCGGCGCGGCGACGAGCCCACGCTCGTGACCGCCCGGGTCGACCACGGCACCGTCGTCGCCCCCGCGCCCAGCTCGCCCGGGCAGGCCCACCAGCCGACCGACGAGCTCGTCGGGCTCCGCAATCGGTACACCTACTCGCCCAACGAGCAGTACGAGCACGTGTACTTCACGCCCACCCTGTACGCGTGGCACTGCATCAAGGGCGTGGAGCGCGACCTGGCCGACGTCGACGCCTGCCGCGCGTACAAGATCCGCGGGGACCTCTACCTGTTCCCCTGGCGGGAGAAGATCGTTCCCACGCTGGGCCTGATCCTGATCGACCTGCAGCAGATGCGGACCGACGGGAAGATCTACGGCTTCGGCGGATTCGACGGCGCGACCGTCGCCAACTTCCCCGTCGGCGCCCTCGCCGAGATCCTGAACCGCACCGAGCACGAGACGGGCGAGTGATGACCACTCCTGACAGCGGCCTGCAGCGCGGATCGCTCGGCGTCGGCGCGATCGTGTTCCTCGTGCTGGCCGCGGTCGCGCCCCTGACCGGCATGATCGTGGTGGCCGGGATCGGTATCGCGATCGGCACCGGCGGCGGCACACCGATCATGTACGTCGCGGCGACGATCGTGTTCCTGCTGTTCGCGGCCGGGTACGCGCAGATGGCCAAGACCATCGTCAACGCCGGCGGGTTCTACGTGTACGTCGTGCGTGGGCTCGGCCGCACGGCCGGGCTCGTGGCCGCCGGCGTCGCGCTCGTCGGCTACAACTGCTTCGTCGTCGGCGCAATCGGTACCAGCGGCTTCTTCACCGGCAGCATCATCGAGAGCCTGACGGGGCTGCACTCGCCGTGGTGGGTCTGGAGCCTGATCTCGGTGGTGCTGGCGTGGCTGCTCACCCGCAGCGGAATCGACTTCTCCACCAAGGTGCTCGCGGTGTCGCTGACGCTCGAGGTGGCGATCATCGTCGCCCTGGACATCGCGGTCCTGGTGCGGCACGGCTACAGCATGCACATTTTCGATCCGAAGGTGATCACGGGTGGATCGATCGGGCTGGGGCTGCTGTTCGCGGCGACGGCGTTCGTCGGGTTCGAGGCCACCGGCCTGTTCAGCGAGGAGGCGCGCGACCCGCGCCGCACCATCCCGCGGGCGACGTACCTGGCACTGATCGTGCTGGGTGCCATCGGCGCCATCACGACGTGGGCGATCGTCTCCGCGGTCGGCGTGGCGCAGGCGGGCGACGTGGGCAAGGCGCACCTCTCGGCCGGCGACCTGGTCTTCTTCGTGTCGGAGCAGAACCTCGGCCACTGGCCCACCGTCCTGATGCAGGTGCTGCTACTGGTGAGCCTGTTCGCGGCGCTGCTCGCGCTGCACAACGCCGCCACCCGCTACCTGTTCGCGCTCGGGCGCGTCGGCGTTCTGCCGGCTGCGCTCGCGCGGACCCGGGCCACGACCGGCGCGCCCGTCGTGGCCTCGACCGTCCAGCTCGGTGTCGCCACCGTCGTCGCCCTGATCTTCGCCGTGATCGGCGCGGACCCGGCCACCACGCTGGTGCCGGCGTTCGTGGGGATCGGGACGCTCGGCATCGTCACCCTGCAGGCACTCGCGGCGACGGCCGTCGTGGTCCACTTCCGCCGCGCCAAGAGCACCCAGTACCTGACCACGCTGATTCTGCCGGGACTCGGCGGCATCGGGCTGTGGGTCGCGACGGTGCTGGCGTTCGCCAACTTCCCCGCGATGGCGGGCAGCGACAGCCCGATGATCGGCAAGCTGCCGTGGCTGATCCCGATCGCCGTCGTGATCGCGCTCGTCGCCGCGTACACCCTGAAGCGGCGGCGGCCCGCGGTGTGGGCGGCGCTCGAACAGGATCTCGACCGTGCCGAGGAGTTGCCGGGCTACGGTGCGATCGCGGACCGGCTGGGAGTCGAACTGTGAGTGTGTATCTCGTGACCGGTGGTGGCACCGGTATCGGCGCCGCCATCGTCGCGCGCCTGGTGCGCGGCGGCCACACCGTGATCGCGTGCGGCCGGCGACCGGGCCCCCTCGACGAGGCGGCCGCCGCGACGGGCTGCGAGACGGCCGTCATGGACGCCGCCGACGGTGCCGCGGTGCGCGGCGTGGTCGCGGACGTGCTGGCCCGGCACGGGCGGATCGACGGCGTGGTGGCGAATGCCGGCGGGCACGGCTACAGCGACGTCGGCGCGACCGACGACGCGGCCTGGCGCAGCTCGTTGCAGGCGAACCTCGACACCGCGTTCGTCACGGCGCGGGAGTCGCTTCCGGCGCTGCGGGCGTCCGGCGGGGCGATCTGCATCATCTCCTCCCTCGCGGGGCTGCGGGCCGCGCCCGAGACCGCGGGGTACACCGTCGGCAAGCATGCGCTGATCGGCCTGATGCGCTCGCTTGCAAGGGATTACGGCCAGTTCGGTGTTCGAACGAATGCCGTGTGTCCGGGGTGGGTACGCACCCCGATGGCCGACGCCGAGATGGCGCAGCTGGTGTCCGACGGCGCCGCCGCCGACGTCGAGGCTGCGTACGGCGTGGTCACGAAGGACGTCCCCCTCCGACGGCCCGCCGACCCCGCGGAGATCGCCGGTGTGGTCGCTTTCCTGATGGGACCGGACGCGACCTACATCAACGGTGCGTCCATCGTGGTGGACGGCGGCTCGCACATCGTGGACGTCCCGACGCTCGCCTTCGGCTGAGCCCGGGAGCCCGCCCGGCGCCGATCGTGCTTCAGGTCGGCGCCGGCCGGGCGCTTCCGTGGTCGTCTCCATTGGCGGGCGCATTGCGAATCGTGGACGCCGCAGGTGCGGGAGCCGTGAGCGGCTCGATCGCCGCGAGCACGTCCGTCAGGTGGTCGTGCATCGCGGCGCCGGCGCCCGCGGCGTCGCGGCGCGCGATCGCGTCATAGATCCGACGGTGCGCGGCGACGGATTCCCGCATCCGGCGCTCCGTCTGGAAGGCCACCTGGCGGGTGGGCGCCATCCACGCGTCGGTCTCGGCGATGAGCCGTTCGAGCATCGGGTTGTATGTCACCTTGGCGATCGCCAGATGGAACAACACGTCATAGCGTTGCAGCGTGTCCCGCTCCATGGGCCGTACCAGCAGCGCCGCCTCGGCCGCCTCCAGCGGGTCGCGCAGCAGATGCAGCTGGGCGACCCGGTGGCGCATGGCGGCACGCTCCGCGATCGGCGGCTCGACCACGGACCGCAGATCCATCACCTCGCGGATCGCCCGCTGGTCCTGCGTCATCACCCCGAAGATGCTGCCGTCGCGTTCGCGCTCACCGGGCGGCGCCACGATCCGTCCGCTCCGCGGCCGGCGGATGAGGTAGCCGCGTAACTCCAGATCCTGGAGCGCCTGCCGCACCGAGATCCGCGACGCGCCCAGCAGGGTCATCAGCGCGCGCTCGCTGGGCAGGTGCGCGCCTGGCGGGACCCGGCCGGAGTCGATCATCGCGGCGATCTGCGCAGACAGACGCTCGGGGATGGACTCCCCGGTGATGTCGATCCCGCTCCACACCGACACATGCGCTCCTCTGGTCTTACCAGAGGACCAGAAACTGCCTTTGATCTGTCACATCTGCTTGCATATCTGGTCCTACCAGAGAGAATCATAGCTGTCGCCGCGTGAGCGCGCGACGTGTTTCCCAGCCTGCCCGCGGCCGAGCCGCCGTCGTGCCGGCAGCGTCCTGAAAGGCCCCGATGAACCCCCCGCAACCCGTTCCCGTCGTCCGGACACCGCCTGACCGCGCGCCCCGGTGGCTACGGCCTGCACTGCCGGATGCGCGCGGGGCGTGCGCGGTCGTCCTCGTCGGGGTCGCGGGCGGTATCGGCGGAGCGATCGCCTTCACTGTCCTGCACGCGGTGCAACTCGCGGTGTTCGGGTTCGCCTGGCAGACCCCGCTGGAGGCGGCGGATCTCACGGCGCGGTGGGCGCGGTTCGGGACGCTGGTCGCGGCCGGTGTCGTGGCGTCGTTCGCGTGGTGGGCGGTACGGCGGCGGGGTTCGGCGCTGGTGAGCGTGGAAGCAGCCGTCGCGGGTGAGCGGATGCCCTTCGTCTCGACTCTCGTCAACGCGGTGATCCAGATCGTGGCGGTGGCCCTCGGAGCGTCCATCGGCAAGGAGGTCGCTCCGCGGGAGATCGGCGGGCTGCTGTCCCAGACGATCACCCGGGGGCTGGGGCTGAATGCTCGCCGGACGCGCACCCTGGTCGCTTGCGGCGCGGCTGCCGGCCTGGCGGCCATCTACCACGCGCCCCTGGGCGGGGCGGTCTTCGCCGTGGAGGTGCTGATCGGCGAGATCGCCCTCGGCACCGTCGTCCCCGCCCTGGCGGCCAGCGCGATCGCGACCCTCGTCGCGCAGGTGCTCGTGCACACTGCGCATCCGTTCGCCGTCCCGCAGTCGTCGGTCTCCCCCGCGCTGATCGTGTGGTCGATCGTCGCCGGTCCCGTATTCGGCGTAGGCGGGCTGGGGTTCTTGTGGCTGACCAAGCGAGCGCGCACGGTGACACCGAACGGTCGGCGGCTGCTGCTCGTGATGCCGGCCACGTTCGCCGCGGTGGGTGCGGTCGGGATGATCGCGCCGCAGATCCTGGGCAACGGCATCGCGCTCGGCGAGTATTCGTTCCACCTTCCGTCATCGGTCACGACATCCGTGGTAGCACTGCTCGGCGTCGGTGCTCTGGGGGTGGTGAAGGGCTTGGCCACCTCGGCCAGCCTGGGGTCGGGGGCCGTCGGCGGCACCCTCATGCCGTCGATCGCCATGGGGGCCGCCCTCGGTGCCTGTCTCGGCGGGTTGTGGACTCTGCTGTGGCCGGGTTCCGCGGTCGCGGCGTATGCGGTGCTCGGGGCCACCGCGTTCCTCGCCACCACATCGGGTGCGCCGCTCACCGCTGTGGTGCTGGTCGCGGAGCTGACCGGGCAGCCGGCGCTGGTCGTGCCCGCGGTGCTCGTCGTGGCGGGCGCGATAGTCGTCAGACGCCGGCTCGACCTGCCGCGGCGGTAGCGCGCGGACGCCGTCCGGCGCCGGGTCGTCACGCCAGGGTGCGGTCGCGGGTCGCCAGAATGCCGGCGACGAACTCCACTGCGAGCAGCACCAGCAGCGCGATCAGCGGGACCGTCCACGTCGCCGCGGCGTCATGCAGGGCACCGATCAACGTCGGACCGGCCGCCGCGAGCAGATAGCCGACGGACTGCGCCATGCCCGACAACGCCGCCGCCGAGCCGTGGTGGCCGGTGCGGAGCGTGAACAGGGCCAGGGCGATCACGATGATCCCGCCGATCGCGGTGCCGAGGAGCGCGTTCCACGCCAACGCGGCTCCGGGCAGTGTCAGTTGCCCGACCACCGCGACGGCCACCATGGGCACCAGCAGCAGGATCGCCGGGCGCTGGTCCTTCGGGAGCCGGTGCAACAGCGCCGTCGCCAGTAGGCTGCCGCCGATCGAGAACACCTGCATGATGCCCTGGTGCAGCCCCGCCCGCGCCGCGGACGTCCCGTGTGCCTCCTCGATCGTGGGCCACCAGGTCAGGACGGTGTAGTAGAACAGCGACTGCGATCCCATGAAGACGGTCACCTGCCAGCCGAGCGCCGAGCGCCACGGCGACGACTGCCCCGCCGGATGTGACTGCGGCGCGGCCGCTACGTCCTGCCGGCTCGTCGCGCGGGTACGCAGCTGGGGTAGGAAACCGCCGAGTGCGATCAGCGCGAGCCCGGCCCACACGCCGAAGGCGAGCCGCCACCCGTGATCCGTCACTCCGGCCAGGGGCACTGCCACCGCCGATGCCGCCGCGGCGGTCGCGGACTGCACGGCCGAGTAGACACCGGTGAGGCGGGTCGCCTCGTGCGGGAGGTCGCGTTTGAGCAGCGCTGGAAGCAGGACGTTCATCGTGGCGATCGCGATGCCGAGGCCCGCCGTGCCGATCCACAGCGCGGGCCCCCAGGGCACCGACCGGAGGACGATCGCGGCCGCCAGCAGGGCGAGTGACGCGCCGAGGGCACGCTCCATGCCCCAGCGAGCGGCGATGTAGGGGACCACGGGCGAGCACACCGCGAAGCACAGCAGCGGCAGGCCGATCAGTGCGGACACCGCCGTCGACGGCAGGTGCAGGTCGGTCTTGACCTCCCCGAGCAGCGGCCCGACGACGGTGATCCCAGCTCGCAGGTTGGCGGCGACGAGGAGGATCCCGGCGATGACCAGGCCCCGTCGGGCGATCGGTTCCGCCCGGCTGCCGTCGGTATCCACGGCGGTCTTCGTCATAGGTGCGCGCTCCCGTTCGCGTCGTCGTTGCGGAGAAACAGCTCGCGTCCGAACCGGATCAGGCGGATCACGGCCGCCTGCGCCGCATCGGGATCGCCGTCCCGGACGGCCGCCAGCAGGAGCCGATGGGAATCGTCGCGCTGCCACGGTTCCCGGAACAGTCGCAGTGCCTCGTCCTCGGGCACGCCGGCCGGCACGGCGAGGGTGTCGCTGCGTTCGAGGCTGCGGTACATGTCGGCGATCAACCGGTTGCCGCTCGCGGCGAACATCTCGAGGTGGAACTCGCGATCGGCGGCGATCGCATCGGCGAGCGATCCGGCGGCGTCGCGGCGATCGAGGGCCCGCGCCATCCGGTCCACGACGCCCGGTGGGGCGTGTTCGGCCGCCGACCGTGCGGCGTACAGCTCGAGCGCCTCGCGCGCCTCGAACACCTCGAGCGCGTCCTCCGCGGTGGCGCGGCGGGCCAACGCGACCTCGAGCGCACTCGTCGCCACCACATAGGTGCCATCGCCCGGTCGCGCCTCGAGCAGTCCGGCGTGCACCAGGCCGCGCACTGCCTCTCGGACCGTGTTGCGGCTGACCCGCAGTTGCGCCACCAACTCGTGCTCACCGGGGATCCTGCGGCCCACCGGCCACTCGCCCGACTCGATCCGGTGCCGCAGTTGATCGGCGATCTGCGTGGAGAGCGGCACCGCACGGGCGGCGGGCGTCAGCTGTTGGTCGGGCACGCCGTCAAATGTAGGACATTGGGATGTGTCGGCCAACCCGCCGGCGGGGTGACCTACATCTCAGGGGGCCGTGAAGACCGGCTCGCCGGCGAACCACGTCTGTCGGGCATGGATCTGCGGCACCTGCTCGATGTCGACCGCGTGCGGGTCGGCGGACAGCACCACGAAGTCGGCCGACTTCCCCACGGCGAGGGAGCCGGTCACGTCGTCGATGCCCAGCGCTCGGGCGGAGTCCACGGTGTACGCCCGGATCGCCTCGTCGAGGGTGATCGCCTGCTCGGCCCACAACTCGCCCGGGAACTCCCCCGTCGGATCGCGGCGGGTCACCAGCCCGTAGATCGCGCCCCAGATATCGGGCGACACGGCGACGGGCCAGTCCGATCCGCCGATGACGGTGGCGCCCGCGTCGAGCAGAGCGCGGTTGGGCTGCATGCGCTCCCCGCGTCCATCGGGCAGGACGGATTCGTTGGCGGCGGCGATCACGCCGGGGAACCAGAGTGCGGGCGAGATCTCTGCCACGACACCGAGCTCCCGGAACCGGGGGATGTCCTCGGGCAGCACGAACTGGCCGTGTGCCACGTGGTACAGCACGTCGGTGAAGCCCGCCGCGCGCACCCGGCCGACGGCATCGAGCACCATGTGGACCGAGGCGTCGCCGGTGCAGTGGATCTTGGCGCCGATCCCGCGCTTCGCGGTCGACAGCAGCCACCCGTCGAGCTCGTCCTGCGACATGGTCGGTTCGCCGCAGTGCGTGCATCCGTGCGGATCCGGCAGGTAGGGCTGCGTGAAAGCGGCTGTCCGGGAGGGTGGCACGCCGTCGAGGAAGATCTTGATGAACGTGGGTCGGTGGTGCTGCGACGCCGCGGCGGCCCGCTCGGAGATGATGCCCTCGCCGAGCGGTGACACGCCGAAGATGAAGTCGTTCGCCAGCATGCTGGTGACGACCCACGCGGCCAGTTCGCCGCGGTCGTCGAGCGACTTCAGACCGCGCAGCAGCGCGGCGGACGCGGCCGCGTCCTGGAATGCCGTGACGCCGTAGGTGTGGAGGATCTCGATGCCGCGCCGGCTCGCGGCGGCGAGCATCTTGTCGGTGATCGGCTGGGCGGCCGCGAGGGCATGCTCGACGAGCGTCCCAGCGGCCTCGATGAGGACACCCGTCGGGGTACCGTCGAGCGCGCGCCGGATCTCGCCGCCGGCCGGATCGGCAGTGGCGGAGTCGATTCCGGCAGCGCGCAGCGCGGCCGGGCTGGCCCACCGGTTGTGCTTGGTGTCGTCGCGCAGCATCACCGCCCGTCCGCCGGCCGCGGCGTCGAGCCGGGCCAGAGTGGCCGCCGAGTCCAGTTCACCGAGGAGGCCCGAGCCCCACGAGCCGCCGACCAGCCACGCGCCGGGTGCTGCGCTGGCGGCGCGGGTGGACACCGCCTCCAGCACCTCGTCGAGCGGCGCGGTGGGTGGGATCTCGAACTCGTACAGCTCCGTCTGCCCGGCGAGCCAGTGGTGGTTGTGCGCGTCGATCAGGCCGGGCATGACGTACGCGCCTCGCAGGTCGACGGTGTCGGCACCGTCGGCGAGCGCCCGCGCCGCGGCGCCGTGCGCGACCACCCGGCCGTCGCGGAGCGCGAGCGCGTCGGTTCTGCCGATACCGTCGGCGAGCGTGTCGATCACCCCGCCGAGCAGGACGACGTCGGCGGACGAGGATGTTGCGGATCGGCTGTCGGACATGTGATCTCCGTCGGTTCAGGCGTGGTCGAGGACGAGCCGGCCGCCGCACAGCACCACGGCGAGCACGAGGGCCACCAGCAGCAGAACGGCGTCCACGACGATCATCGTGGTGAAGTCACCGCTGTTGGACAGGACTCCGGCGAGGATCGGGCCGAGCGCGAAGCCGCCGCCGATCATCAGGTTGGCCGTGTTCATGGTGTGGCTGCCACCGGGCAGCGCCGCCAGTCCGGACAGCAGGTACGGGAGCACGAACGTCCACGCGAACTTGAACAGCACCGCGGCCACCAGGAACTGCACGAGTCCCGGACCGCCGAGCAGTAGCGCGACAGCCGCGGCCATCACCGCGAGGCCGCCCACCAGGTACAGACCGCGCAGCCGGCTCTCTCCGAGGAGCGTCGCGACCAGCGCCGACGCGATGCCCGCGCCGGTCGCGACCGAGAGCACGATGCTGGTGGAGCCCGCGGCGTTGCCGGCGTGTGCGGAGATCTTGCCCATGAACGTCCACACGCCCGAGAGCGCGACGTAGAAGCAGAACAGCGCCGCCAGGCCGGCCGCGAAGCGGATCACCGGCCGCTTGGCCGCCGGGGTGTCCGCACCGGGCGGTGTGGCACCGTCGTCGGTCGGGTACAACTCGATCCCCCGGAGCAGCCGCGCGGCGGGAAGACACAGCGCCGTCAGGACCGCCAACGTCCAATAGACGGGCGCCACACCGTGGCCGGCGTAGATCGAGGGGAACACGGCGAGGATCAGCGCGCCCATCACCAGCTGTGCCACGACGAACATCCCGAACGCGCGCCCGGGATCCGAGGTCCGCCGCGGCAGGGTCAGCAGGATGACGGTGATCGAGCCGGCGGCGAGCGAAGTGACGATGCGGACCACGATCAGCACGCCGAAGCTGGGCGCGAAGCCCGACACGAGGTGGCCCAACGCCACGATCGCGGTGCAGACGGTGACCGCGCGGACCGGGGAGACCCGGGTGAGCCACAGGTACGCGGGCACCGTCGCGAGGCTGAACGCCCCCAACTCGCACGAGAACAGGGCGCCCACCTGGGTCGAGTCGAGATGGAAGCGGTCGGTCAGCGGGCCTGCGATCACGGGGGCGATGAGCAGCACTGTGTAGAGCACCGCGGAGTACAGACCGATGAACGTCAGGATGCGCCGATCGGAGCCGGGCGTGGAGGAATCGGTGACCGCGGTATGCGGTAGTGCGGGCGTGGATTCGATCATGTGGGTGCTTCCGATCGGCGGGCCTGGGCTGCGGGCCGGCGCGGATAAGTGGGACGGGACACAGAGTCCCATCGAATGTGACGCGAACTCTAGGACGCGCGTGCGTCGTCGTTGTCGATCCGCGCGGGACCGGCGGACTTCTTCCGGCCCGTCCAGTCGTCCCACCCGCCGGACTTCTCGAACTCGATGCCGAGCGGGATGTCTCGCCGCTCGGGCAGGAGGAACGTCGCCAGGACGCCGAGGATCACCATCACCATCAGGTAGGGCACGATCGCCGTGGTCGTGTGGAACCGCTCCACCAGGATCTGCGCGACCGTGGGCGCGAATGCGCCGCCCACGATGGCGCCCAGCGCGTACGAGATCGACACGCCGGAGAACCGCACCGACGCCGGGAACGTCTCGGCATACCACACCGCCTGCGGCCCGTAGGTCAGGCCGAGGCCGAGGGCGACCAGGCACACACCCAGCAGCAGTGGGCCGAGACCGGATCGGACGAGCGAGAACAGGGGGACGACGGTGACGGCCAGGACGAGCCAGCCGAGGAGGAACGTGCGCTTCCGGCCGATGCGGTCCGCGAGGTAGCCCGATGCCAGAGTCGAGAGGAACCAGACGACACCGGCCGCCACCACGGCGAGTTGCACGCCTACGGGGTCGAATCCGTAGCCGCCCTTGTTGATCGGCGTGGAGGCGAGGCCCTGGATGTAGCCGCCCGTGACCATGTAACCCACGGCGTTGTTGCCCGCGAACAGCAGGACCGACAGCACCACCAGCATGCCGAACCGGCGGAAGACCGTGGCGATCGGCGCCGACTCGCGCTCGGCGTGCTCCCGGATCTCGAGGAACACGGGTGACTCGTCGACCGACCTGCGCACGAGGTACCCGACCGCGATCAGCAACGCGGACAACAGGAACGGGATACGCCAGCCCCACGAGTCGAACGCGTCGCCGGGAGCGATCGCGCGCATCAGCGCCAGCACGCCGGACGCGAGCAACATCCCGAGCGGCACCCCGAGCTGCGGGAACGCGCCGTACAGCCCACGGCGCCCGATAGGGGCGTGCTCGACGGACATCAGCACGGCGCCACCCCATTCGCCGCCGGCCGAGACGCCCTGCAGGATGCGCAGGGCGATGAGTGCGAAGGGGGCGAAGTAGCCGGCCTGCTCGAACGTGGGCAGGCAGCCCACCAGGGTGGTGGCGGCGCCCATCACGACGAGGGTGATCACCAGCATCGGCCGGCGGCCGATGCGGTCGCCGAAGTGACCGGCGAGGAACGCGCCGACCGGCCGGAACAGGAACGACAGGCCGATGGTGAGCAGCGACAGGATCTGCTGCATGCCCTGCCCTGCGGGTTCGAAGAACAGGTGCGCGAACACCAGGTTGGCCGCGAACGCGTAGATGAAGAAGTCGTACCACTCCACGGTGGTGCCGATGATCGTGGCGAACACGACGCGGCGCTGCTCGCCGACGTGATAGGCGGGGCCGGCTTGTGCCGGGCGGCTTACGGGGTTCACGGGTGCCCTTCGGATAGGTGCGGGGGGTGAGAGGGAATGTGTCGCGGAACACGCTATCTATTTTCATATACGATCAGGCGGGCATTTCGCAAGACCCGCGGACGTCGGTGTGATGCGATTATCCGCAGGTAGAATGTGGTTCATGGGAGGATGTCCGCGGCTGAGGCGAAGTTCGTCGTGTGGCGCGTCACAGGAACCCTTGACAGTGATGCGGGGTGATCGTATACGATTCGATCATGACGCAGACCACACCGAATCCGGACGCCCGCGCCGCCTGGGACCTGCTCGGTAGACGCCCCGGCACGGTCTTCGCGATGCACATCGGCTACGCCGCCCGCGCCGCTCAGAAGGGCCGTACCCCCGAGGCTCCCGGATACTTTCTGAAGCCCGCCACCTCGCTGAGCGCCGGCCGCGCCGTCGAACTCCCCGCGGGTGCCGAGATACTGGGTTTCGAGGGCGAGATCGCGCTCGTGATCGGCACCGGCGGCCGCCACATCGCCGAGGCCGACGCGTGGTCGCACGTGGCGTCCGTCACGGCGGCGAACGATCTGGGCGCCTTCGACTTCCGCTGGGCCGATAAGGGCGCCAATGTTCGCTCCAAGGGCGGTGACGGGTTCACCCCCATCGGCCCCGCGCTCCTGCCCGCAGCGGAGCTCGACCCCTTCGCCATCGAGATCACCACCTACCTCAACGGCGAAGCGGTACAACACGACACGACGGACACACTGCTGTTCTCCCTGCCGCAGATCGTCTCCGACCTGTCCCAGCTGATCACCCTCGAGCCGGGCGACGTGATCCTCACCGGTACCCCCGCGGGAGCCTCGGTCTTCGCGCCCGGCGACACCGTCGAGGTCGAGGTCGTCGCGGGCGGCCGCAGCACCGGGCGACTCGCCACGACCGCGGTGCAGGGCTCCGTTCCCGTCGCCGCCTACAGCGCGCAGCCGAAGGCGACGCCGGAGCAGTGGGCGGACGCGTCCGGGCGGCCCGCGCCGGCGCCGGAGCCCGTGCTCACCGACGACCTGAAGAGGCAGCTGAACTCCGTTGCGCTCGCGACGCTCTCGTCGCTACTGCGGGCCCGCGGCCTCAACAACGTGTCGATCGACGGGCTGCGGTCCACCAAGCCCGGCCAACGCCTCGTCGGCACCGCGCGCACGCTGCGCTACGTGCCGAACCGGGAGGACCTGTTCAAGAGCCACGGCGGCGGCTACAACGCGCAGAAGCGGCTGTTCGACTCGCTCGGCGAGGGCGACGTGGTGGTGATCGACGCACGCGGCGTCACCGATGCCGGCACCCTGGGCGACATCCTCGCGCTGCGCGCCGAGCACCTGGGTGCCACCGGCCTGATCACCGACGGCGCAGTCCGCGACCTCGACGTGGTGGCCGCGATCGACATCGTGACGTACCACGGCGGTGGGCACCCCGCGGTGCTCGGCCGGCGGCACGTCCCGTGGGGTGTCGACGAGACCGTCGCGTGCGGCGGCGCCACCGTGCAGCCCGGCGACATCATCGTGGGCGACGGTGACGGCCTGCTCGTCATCCCACCCCGCCTCGCCGCTGAGATCGCCGCCGAGGCCATCTCGAAGGAGGCCGAGGAGGAGTACGTCGCCGAGCAGGTCCGCGCGGGTCACCCGGTGGACGGGCTGTTCCCGATGAACAAGGAGTGGCGCGCGAGATACGCAGCCGCCAAGGCCGGGAGCGGGTCGTGAACGTTCAGCTCAGCAAGTCTCAGCGGGCGTACGACCTGTTGCGCAGCCGGATCGGCGACGGCACGTACGGCCCCGGCTACCGGCTGGTGCTCGACCGGATAGCGCGCGAAGCCGAGGTCAGTGTCGTGCCGGTCCGCGAGGCGGTGCGCCGGCTCGAGGCCGAGGGGCTCGTGACCTTCGAGCGCAACGTGGGCGCGCGGGTCGCCGAGATCGACCCGCAGGAGTATCACGACACGACCGAGACGATGTCGGTCGTCGAGGGCGCCGCGGTGGCACTCGCCGCTCCCCTGCTGACCGTCTCGGAGATCACGGCTGCGCGGAACATCAACGGGCAACTGCGCCGCAGCCTCGACGACTTCGACCCGGTGCGGTTCACCGCGCAGAACGAGGCGTTCCACCGGGCGCTGACCGACGCCTGCCCCAACTCCCACCTCGTGGGCCTCGTGGATCGGTGCTGGCAGCGCCTGTCCCAGCTGCGATCGTCGACGTTCGCGTTCGTGCCCGGCCGCGCCGCCCCGTCGGTCGACGAGCACGAGCAGATCCTGCAGATGATCGAGCGGGGCGACGACCAGCGCGACATCGAACTCGCCGTGCGCGCCCACCGGCTCGCGACGCCGCACGCCTACCTCCATCGCCCGGGCGCCTGACCCGATCCTCTCAACCAGCTTCACTCACTTATGCGGCATCACCGAAAACAGAAGGAGCAGCGAATGACTCGCGTCCCGACCAACCTACCCGAGCACATCCAGCACTACATCGGCGGCAAGCGCGTCGACTCGATCGGCGGCGAGCGCTTCGACGTCCTCGACCCCGTCACCAACGAGGTGTACACCACCGCAGCGGCCGGGCAGAAGGCCGACGTGGACGCGGCCGTCGCGGCCGCACGGGAGGCGTTCGTCTCCGGTCCGTGGCCTCGGATGAAGAACCGCGAGCGCGCCCGGATCCTGAACCGGATCGCGGACATCGTCGAGTCCCGCGACAGCGAGCTGGCCGCGTTCGAGTCCTACGACTCGGGCCTACCCATCACCCAGGCCAAGGGGCAGGCGCAGCGCGCCGCCGAGAACTTCCGGTTCTTCGCCGACCTGATCGTGGCGCAGCGCGACGACACCTACAAGGTGCCCGGCGCGCAGATCAACTACGTCAACCGTAAGCCCAAGGGCGTCGCGGGCCTGATCACGCCGTGGAACACGCCGTTCATGCTCGAGTCGTGGAAGCTCGGCCCGTCGCTGGCCTCCGGTTGCACCGTGGTGCTCAAGCCGGCCGAGTTCACGCCGCTCTCGGCGTCGCTGTGGGCCGGCATCTTCGAGGAGGCCGACCTGCCGACCGGCGTGTTCAACCTGGTCAACGGGTTCGGTGAGGACGCCGGCGACGCACTGGTCAAGCACCCCGACGTGCCGATCATCTCGTTCACCGGTGAGTCGAAGACCGGGCAGCTGATCTTCTCGAACTGCGCACCCGACCTGAAGGCGATGTCGATGGAACTCGGCGGCAAGTCGCCGGCCGTCGTGTTCGCCGACGCAGACCTGGACAAGGCGATCGACTCCACGCTGTTCGGCGTGTTCAGCCTCAACGGCGAGCGCTGCACCGCCGGCAGCCGGATCCTGGTGGAGCGCAGCATCTACGACGAGTTCGTCGAGCGGTACGCGGCCCGCGCCCGCAAGATCCGGGTCGGCGACCCGTCCGACCCGAAGACCGAGGTGGGCTCGCTGGTGCACCCCGAGCACTTCCAGAAGGTCATGTCGTACATCGAGATCGGCAAGGGCGAGGGGCGGCTGCTGGCGGGCGGCGGTCAGCCGGCGGGCCTGGAGACGGGGAACTTCGTGGCACCCACCGTGTTCGCCGACGTCTCCCCCGACGCCCGGATCTTCCAGGAGGAGATCTTCGGCCCGGTCGTGGCGATCACCCCGTTCGAGGGTGACGAGCAGGCCCTCGAGCTGGCCAACAACACGAAGTACGGCCTGGCCGCGTACATCTGGACCAGCAAGCTGGAGCGGGCCCACCTGTTCGCGCAGTCCGTCGAGTCCGGCATGGTGTGGCTCAACAGCCACAACGTCCGTGATCTGCGCTCCCCGTTCGGGGGCGTGAAGGCGTCCGGCCTCGGGCACGAGGGCGGCTACCGCAGCCTCGACTTCTACAGCGACCAGCAGGCCGTGCACATCACCCTCGGCGACGTGCACACGGCGCGGTTCGGGTGCAGCGAAGAATGAGCGGAGCCCGCAACCGTGCCCAGTCGAGCACGGCGCGGTTCGGGTGCAGCGAAGAATGAGCGGAGCCCGCAACCGTGCCCAGTCGAGCACGGCGCGGTTCGGGTGCAGCGAAGAATGAGCGGAGCCCGCAACCGTGCCCAGTCGAGCACGGCGCGGTTCGGGTGCAGCGAAGAATGAGCGGAGCCCGCAACCGTGCCCGGTCGACACCGGCGCGGTTCCGTGCGAGCGCCGAATAGTCCTCCAAACCTTCTCTAGCCCTTAAGGAAACATCATGGCCACCGACCACACCGCCCCCATCGCCACCCCGACGGTCCCGGCTCCGGACATCGTCCGCTGCGCATACATGGAGCTGATCGTCACCGACCTCGCCAAGAGCCGGGAATTCTATGTCGACCTGCTCGGCCTACACGTGACCGAGGAGGACGACGAGGCGATCTACCTGCGTAGCTTCGAGGAGTTCATCCACCACAACCTGGTGCTGCGCAAGGGTCCCGTCGCCGCCGTCCGGGCGTTCTCATACCGCGTCCGCACCCCCGAGGACGTCGACCGCGCCGAGGCGTACTACCGCGCGCTGGGCTGCCGCACCGAGCGTGCCGCCGAGGGCTTCGTCAAGGGCATCGGCGACTCCGTCCGCGTGGAGGACCCGCTCGGCTTCCCGTACGAGTTCTTCTACGCCACAGACCACGTGCAGCGCCTGCACCAGCGCTACGACCTCTACTCCGCCGGCGAGCTGGTGCGCCTGGACCACTTCAACCAGGTGGTGCCGGACGTCCCCCGTGGGCGGAAGTACCTGGAGGACCTCGGCTTCCGCGTGTCGGAGGACATCAAGGACGAGGCCGGTACCACCTACGCCGCGTGGATGCACCGTAAGCAGACCGTGCACGACACGGCGCTGACCGGCGGCGACGGCCCGCGCATGCACCATGTCGCGTTCGCCACGCACGAGAAGCACAACATCATCCAGATCTGCGACAAGATGGGTGCCCTGCGGATCAGCGACCGGATCGAGCGAGGCCCCGGCCGGCACGGCGTCTCCAACGCCTTCTACCTGTACATCCTCGACCCGGACGACCACCGCGTCGAGATCTACACGCAGGACTACTACACCGGCGACCCGGACAACCCCGTCATCACCTGGGATGTGCACGACAACCAGCGCCGCGACTGGTGGGGAAACCCGGTGGTGCCGTCCTGGTACACGGAGGCGTCGCTGGTCCTGGACCTCGACGGCAACCCGCAGCCCGTGATCACACGCACCGACTCGAGCGAGATGGCCGTCACCGTCGGCGCCGACGGGTTCAGCTACACCCGTGCGCCGGGCGACGCGATGTCCGGCGACGTCCCCGAGGAGGTCGGCTTCAAGATGGGACACCAGGTCTGATGCCGGTGACCGCAACCGGCCGCGGGCTGGACGACGCCACCGTCGCCGCGATCGCCGACGAACTCGCCGCGGCCACCGCCTCCGGTGGCACCATCGACAAGATCTCGGTGCGCTACCCGCAGATGACGGTCGAGGACTCGTATGCGGTGCAACGGATCTGGCGCGATCGCCGGATCACGGACGGGCACCGGATCGTGGGCCGCAAGATCGGGCTCACGTCGAAGGCGATGCAGCAGGCCACCGGGATCACCGAGCCCGACTACGGGGTGATCTTCGACGACCAGGTCTTCGAGTCCGGCGCCGAGATCCCGTTCGGCAAGTACTCGAACGTCCGCGTCGAGGTGGAGCTTGCGTTCGTGCTGAATGCGGCACTCTCCGGACCGGGCTGCACCGTCGAGGACGTCCTGGCGGCCACCGAATCGGTGGTGCCCGCGCTCGAGATCCTGGATGCGCACATCGAGCTCGCCGGTCGCACGATCGTCGACACGATCAGTGACAACGCCGCGCTAGGTGCGATGGTGCTGGGGCCCAGGCAGTTCCGCGTCGACGAGGTGGATCTGCGCTGGGTCGGCGCGCTGATGCAGCAGAACGGCGAGATCACCGAGTCGGGGGTCTCCGGGGCCGTGCTCGGACACCCCGCCACCGGCGTGGCGTGGCTGGCGAACAAGCTCGCCGCGCACGGTGACCGGCTCGAGGCAGGCGAGATCATCCTTGCGGGAAGCTTCACGCGCCCCGTCTGGATCTCCGCCGGTGACGAGGTGGTCTGCGAGTACCAGGGGATGGGAGAGGTCACGTGTCGCTTCGTCTGAAGCCCACCTTCCGTGACGTCCTCGCCGGGCGCGACGGCCCGCTGATCGGGGTGTGGACGGTGACGGGGTCGGTCGTGGCGGCCGAGATCATGGCGGGCTCGGGTGCAGACCTGCTGCTGATCGACGGCGAGCACGGCCCGTTCGGCGTCGGCGATGTCGTGGGGCTGCTCCAGGCTGCTGAGCCCTACCCGATCACCTCGCTGGTACGCGTGCCGTGGAACGACCCGGTGGCCATCAAGCAGTTCCTCGACACCGGTGCGCAGAACGTGATCGTCCCGATGGTGGGCAACGCCGCCGACGCCGCCCGCGCGGTGGACGCCGTACGGTATCCGCCGCTCGGGTCCCGCGGTATCGGATCGGCGCTCGCGCGCTCGGGCCGCTGGGGCCGGGTGGCGGGATACGTGCCGAACGCCGACGGGTACGTGTCGCTCACCGTCCAGATCGAGACGGCGGAGGCCGTGCAGAACGCGGCTGCGATCGCGGGTGTGGCCGGCGTGGACGCGGTGTTCATCGGACCGTCCGACCTTGCGGCGTCGATGGGCTTCCCTGGGCGGGGCACTGCCGAGCCGGCGGTCGCCGACGCCGTCGCCGCGACCATCGCGGCGGTGCGGTCAGAGCGGGTTCCGGTGGGGGTCAACGCCTTCGTGCCTGCGGACGCGCAGCGGTGGATCGACGCCGGTGCCGACTTCGTGTTCGTCGGCGCCGACGTCAGCATCATGGCGCGCGGCTCCGAGGAGTTGGTGGCCCGGTTCGCCGGCGATCGGGCGGCTGGCGCCGACACCTACTGAGTCGAGTGGGCGTGGATTGCTGCGTTGGGCACGGGAGGTCGAACGCAGCGATCGCGCGGCTCGACGCCATCGCCCCGAGCCGTCAGATCCCGGTCGGTGGCGCGCTCATCGCTGCGGTCAGGAACGTCATCGCCCAGCGCGGGCCGGCCTCGCCCGCCGGCGGGCACAGGCTCGCCGGGAGGCGTCGGTTGTAGACCTCGACGCGGTCCACGGCCGTCACCGCCAGGATCCCCCGCATCCGGAACCACAGCTCCTCCGCGGGGAGCTTGGGCAGTGCGCGCCCGAAGGCCGCCAGGTAGCGATCTCGGACCGTGTCCTCGGCCGGGCCGGTCCACGCGCGCACCTCGTCCGCGGGGTCGCTGATGATCATCACGATCAGCCGGGACGTCCGGGCGCCGCCCTCGTCGCCGGCCGGCATCTCGTCGAACAGCGGCCCTGCGAATGCTTCTACCAGCTCGCTGACCGACGGATCCGGGGTCCGGGCGAGCAGTCGGTCGAGCCCGGCACACTGCGCGGCGTTGATGGGCTCGACCACCCGGCGGGCGACCGCGGCCAGCAACTCCGCCTTCGATCCGAAGTGATACCCGACGGCGGCGAGATTCGCTCCGGCAAGGTCGGTGATCGCGCGGACCGAGGTGCCGCGGTAGCCACGCTCGGCGAAGAGGCGCTCGGCCGCGTCGAGGATCTGGCTGCGGGTGTCGCGTGACGCCATGCGGGTACTATACAGTCGTTCGATTCAAACGACTGTATGATTTATTCGCCCGCGAAAGAGGTTCGGCCATGAAGCTTCTCGTGTACGGCGCCGGGGTCACCGGCAGTATGTTCTCCGCTCGCATGTACGAGGCCGGGCACGACGTCTCGCTGCTCGCCCGGGGCGATCGCCTGGCCGCGCTCCGCCGGCACGGTGTACAGCTCGCCGAGGAGGACAGCTCAGCGGTCAAGCGGGTACCGGTGCGCGTTGTCGAGCATCCGGCCGGCGATTACGACCTGACCGCGGTCTTGGTCCGCACCCATCAGGTGGAGGCCGTGCTCGAGTCGCTCGCCGATCTCGAAGGGGACGTGCTGTTCCTGCTCAACTGGGCAGCCGGCGCGGAGCCGCTGGGCACGGTGATCGGTCACGAGCGCGTACTGCTCGGCTTCCCAACGGACGCCGGCACGATGGACGGCAGCGTGGTCCGGTACCGCGCGACCGACTTCATGACCCGCCGGGTCCCGATGCCGATCGGCGAACCCGACGGCCGCAGCACGCCGCGGCTCGAACGGATCGTGGGGACGTTCCGAACCGCCGGGATCAACGCCAAGGCCGAACCGCGGATGGATGCGTGGCTCGAGACGCACGCCGCGTTCGCGGTGCCACTCGGGCAGGCGGCCTACGACGCGGGCGGTCCGGCAGCGCTGGCCGACGATCCGGACGCGGTCCGCGGCATGCTCCACCTCATGCGGCAGTACCTCGGCGCCCTGCCCACGCCGCCGGTCCCCCGGGCATTCGTTGCGCTACAGACTCTGCCGGAAGGACTGGTCGTGGCCGTCCTGCGCCGCTTCCTGCGGAGCCCCACGGCTGGACGCAGCGGACTCAGCGACACCTCGCCCGTGACCGCGGCCGAACTCGAGCGCCTGGCCGAACAGCTGAGGCGTCTGGGGCCCGACTCCTAGCGGTGGCGAGGCGCGCTCACGGCTCATCGCCCGTCGAATCCGCCGGCGCTGCGCGCCCAGGCCTTGCCGAGAACCGCTATGCGTCGAGGGCGACGATCCCGCGCCGAACCAGGCCGACGGCGGTGCGCGCGGTCGCGGACAGTTCGGGATCGGACTCGCGGCACACCTGGTGGATCTGGTCGAGCAGGTCGATGACCTGCCGACACCAGCGCACGAAGTCGCCTGCGGATAGCAGCTGACCCCGCTCACCCGCGGCGAGCAGCGTCGCCGCCAGCGTGCCGCCCGACGCCCACTGGTACATGGGACCGACGAACCCGACGTCGGGCTCGCGGCTGGCGGCGAGCTTGTGTACGACCTCCGCGTCGCGGATCGCCGCCCACCGGCCCGCGAGGGCACCGATCGCCGTGCGCACCGTGTGCGGCACCCGCTCGCCGGTCAGGATCGACCCGCCGCGTTCGCCGCGCGACTCGAACACCAGCGCCGACACGACCGCGGCCAGGGCTGGTGCGTCCAGGTCGTCGAGATCCCCTGCATCGATGCACTCGCAGAGCAGCAGATCCGATTCGCTGTACAGGCGGCCCAGCCGATGCCCCGCCTCCGTGGGGGCCAGATCGGGCGCGCCGCCGTCGACCCCCGGAACGGCCTCCAGATACCCGCGCTCCGTCAGCAGGGCGATGATCCGTCGGAACGTGACCGCGAGGGAGTTGGTCGTCGCGCGCACCGTCGCCGTCTGCGCCGCGGTCTCGCGCTGCAGTCGCGCGTACCGCTCCGCGAGCCGGTCCAGCCCGGGCGTGCGTTCGGCGCGGTGGGCGGGGTGCTCGCGCAGCTGCGCGCGCAGATCGGCGAGTACACCGTCGTCGGCAGCGGGCCGGGCCGCCTTGGGACGCTCGCGGGGGGCGACGATGCCGGTGTTGCGCAGCGACGAGGCCAGGTCGCGTTTGCCGCGGCCCGAGCGGATGTCGGCCCCCTTGGGCACGCGCATGGTACCGAGTACCTGCACCTCACCGACGAAATCGGCGGGACCGACTCTGCCGGCCCACGCATGCTCGGTGACGACGAACGGCTTGGGGTCGCGGTGGTCGGTGGCGGGCTCGACGACGACGCCGAGGCCCCGGCGCCGACCACCCGTGATCGCGAGGACGTCGCCGCGGCGCACGTCCGCGAGCGCATCGCCCGCCGCGTGGGCGCGGTCGTGCAGGTGGTCGCGGCGCAGCTCCCGCTCCCGCGCCCGGATCCGCTCGCGCAGCGCCGTGTAGCCGAGGTAGTCGGTGCCGTCGGCCGCGTCCTCGATCTGCGTGCGCAGCCCGGCCAGCTCGCGCTCGCTGCGCTGGATCCGCTTCGCCGCCCCGACCACCGACCGGTCGGCCTGGAACTGCGCGAAGCTCGCTTCGAGCAGGCGCTGCGCCCCCTCCCGGCCGAGCCGGTCGAGCAGGTTGACGGACATGTTGTAGCCGGGGACGAACGAGCTGATCAGCGGGAATGTGCGCGCGCCCGCGAGTCCCGCGACCTCCTGCGGTCGCATCCCCGTCTGCCACAGCACCACCGCGTGGCCCTCGATGTCGATGCCGCGTCTGCCCGCGCGTCCGGTGAGCTGCGTGTACTCCCCCGGCGTCAGCTCCGTGTGCGTCTCGCCGTTGAACTTGACCAACCGCTCCAGCACCACCGTCCGGGCGGGCATGTTGATCCCGAGCGCCAGGGTCTCGGTCGCGAACACCGCGCGGACCAGACCCTTCACGAACAGCTCCTCGACCGCGTGGCGGAACGCCGGCAGCATGCCCGCATGGTGGGCAGCGAAGCCCCGCTCGAGTGCCTCCCGCCACTCGTGGTAGCCCAGCAGCTCGAGGTCGCCCAGCGCGAACTCGGCGACATGCCTGTCGATGATCTCGCCGATCTGCTCGACCTGCTCCGGCTCCGTGAGCGTGACCGGCGAACGTAGGCACTGGGCGAGCGCCGCGTCGCACCCCGCCCGCGAGAACACGAATGTGATCGCCGGCAGCAGGCCCTCGCCGTCGAGCAGGGCGATCACCTCGGGACGCGGGATCGGGCGCCGGGGCTGCGGGGGCCTGCCCCTGCCGCCCCTACCCCCGCGCCCGCGGGGATCGCCCGGATCGACGCTGCGATCGAGGGCCTCGCGCTGCTTGACGTGCCGCACCAGCGACTCGTCGAGCACCGTCGGCGGCGCGGTGCGTCCCGCGTCGGCGTTCGCGCGTACCGCCTTGACGTCGAACAGGTCGAACAGCCGGCGCCCCACCAGCATGTGCTGCCACAGCGGCACAGGCCGCTGCTCGTCCACGATCACCGTGGTGTCGCCGCGGACCTCGGAGATCCATGCTCCGAACTCCTCTGCGTTCGACACCGTGGCCGACAGGCTGACCAGCCGCACGTCGATCGGCAGGTGCAGGATCACCTCCTCCCACACGGCACCGCGAAACCGATCGGCGAGGTAGTGCACCTCGTCCATGACGACGTGGGACAGGCCGGCCAGCGCCGGGGAGTCGGCGTAGAGCATGTTGCGCAGGACCTCGGTGGTCATCACGACCACCGGAGCCGAGGAGTTCAGCGATACGTCCCCGGTCAGCAGGCCGACCCGCGCGCGACCGTAGCGGGCCGCGAGCTCGGCGTGCTTCTGGTTCGACAACGCCTTGATCGGCGTCGTGTAGAAGCACTTGGTGCCCGCCTCGAGCGCGAGGTGCACGGCGAACTCACCGACGATCGTCTTGCCCGCACCGGTCGGGGCACACACGAGCACACCGCGCCCCTGCTCCAGCGCCTCGCACGCGGCCACCTGGAACGGGTCGAGAGTGAAGCTGAGCAGCGAGGTGAACCGGTCGAGGGCCGTCACGGGGCCTCGCCCTCCCGATTCCTGCTCACACGACATCGTCGAAGTCGGTCGTGCGGGCGATGGACGCGCGGCGAACCGGGCGGGGGGCGTCGACCGGCGCGGGTGCGGCCACGCCCGAGCCGCGCACGGGCCCGGCCGACCCGACAGGCGCGGCAGCCCCGACGGTGACGGGCGTCGTGTCGAGGGGGGTCGCCTCGTCGTCGGAGTAGCCTGCCCACGATTCGGCCGACCGCGCCTTGCGTCGGTCGTGGATCCGCGCGAACTGAACAGCGATCTCGAACAGGACGATCAGCGCGGCGGCGAGAGCGACCATCGAGTACGGGTCACCCGAGGGATTCGCGACGGCCGCGAACACGACCAGTGCGAAGGCGAGCCCGCGGCGCCACTTCTTCAGCTTCGAGTACGGCAGCACCCCGACGAGATTGAGCGCCAGGATGATCAGCGGCACCTCGAAGCTGACACCGAAGATCACCAGCAGATGGATCATGAACCCGAAGTACTCGACGCCCGACAGCGCCGTCACCTGTGCTTGGTCTCCGACCGATAGCAGGAAGTGGAAGGCGTGGGCCACCACGAAATACGCGAGTACGGCGCCGGACACGAACAACACCACCGCGGACGACACGAAACCGACCGCATAGCGCCGCTCGTTGCGGTGCAGCCCGGGGCTGATGAACGCCCAGATCTGGTAGAACCAGAACGGCGACGCCAGGATGACGCCCGCGGTCAGGCCGACCTTCAGGCGCAGCATCAGCTGATCGAACACGCCTGTCGCGAGCAGCCGGCACTGGCCGTCGTGGGTGAGGTCGGCGCGCAGGTTCGAAGGCAGCGAGCAGTAGGGCTCACGGAGCAGGGTCGCGAGCGACTCCACAGGCCCGATGCGGTACGAATACCAGAAGAACCCGAACACTGCACCGACGAAGACGAAGGCCAGCGCGAACAGCAGCCGACGGCGGAGTTCGTAGAGGTGCTCCACGACGGTCATCGAACCGTCGGGGTTGACCTTGGCGCGGCGCTGCCGCGGATCGAGGGGTATGCGCACGGTGGTCCGGGCACGCGTCAAGGCACCCGCTGACAGCGGGTGCCTTGGTGCGGGCGGTTATGCGCTCTTGCGCTCGGGGTCGGCGGCCTTCGTGACATCGACGTGGACGTCGACGGGGGCGGCGGGCGCAGGGCTGGTGAGCTCCTGCCGCGGCCTGTCCTCGGCCTGGCCCTCGTTCTTCATCTCATTGATCTCGGACTTGAAGATTCGCATCGAGCGGCCGAGCCCACGTGCGGCCTCGGGGAGCTTCTTCGAGCCGAACAGGATCAGTGCGACCACTAGCACGACGATGATGTGCCACGGCTGAATTGCACCCATGATTCCCTTTCGGGGTAGACGGATCTCTCGAACCAGCATACGCCTCGCGCACGGCCCCGCTGCCCGACGCGGGCGCGGTGCGACAGCCGCGAGCCCGGCGTACGCGCACGCGGAGCGCGTCAATACATCATCCGCGGGTCGTGGTAGTACTTGAACTCGAGCAGGTTGTTCGACGGGTCCTTGAGCACGAAGGTCAGGTGCTCCTCGACGCGCCCGGCGAACCGGTCTCCCACCTCGGCGAAGAACTCGAGATCGCGGGACTTGGCCAGCGCGTGCAGCCGATCGAAATCGGCGCGCTCGCGGAACGTGATGCCGAAGTGCCGCGGGTACATGTGCACGTCGTGGTCGATCTTGTCCGACAGGTGGCACACGACCTGGTCGCCGAAGAAGTCGAGCGTGATGCGGTCGTCGTACCGCCGCGCAAGCTTGCAGCCGAGGCCCGTCACGTAGAACGTGAACGCCTCGTCGAGATCGCGCGCCGGAATGGCGAGGTGGAAGGTGTCACGGGTCTCACGCACGGTGGTGTCCTCCTCGGGCGATGACGGTACGACCCTGCCCCGGCCGGCCCGCGTCGCCGGCGGACTCGGTCGGCAGGAAGTCGGTAAGGGTGTCGGACCGTAGGCCGAGACGCAGTGTCTCGAGGCCCACCACCTCGTCGGGCGCGATATTACCGAGGTTCGCGTGCGGGCCCAGCCGACGCAGCAGATGCGCCTGGAGTTGCTGATTGGGCGCCTCGAACAGCAGCGTGTTCAGGTCGATTCCCGACTCGACGATCTCCTCGATGAGACCGTAGCGCAGCTCCCCGTTGGGGCGGCAGATGCCGCTCGAGCCGTGCTCGCGGGCCTCGGTGATCACCAGCGCCGCGCCGGCCGCGAGGTCTTGGCGGATGTACTCGATCCAGCGGACCGGGGACAGCGTCTCGGAGCGGTCGGGGTCCTTGTAGCCCACCTCCGACAGCACGGTGAACTCGCCCGCGAACCGCGCGATGTATTCGGCCTTCTCCTCGTTGCGCATGGGGACGGTGCCGTTGGAGATCTCGACGACCCTCGCACCGGCGGCGCGGCACAGGTCGGCCCACCGATCGACGCAGCCGCTCAGGTAGAACCGCTCGAACAGGGTGCCACCGAAGTAGAACTCGACGCCCGCGTCGCGTGCGGCGGTGATCTTGTCGCACAGCTGCGGCGTCGCCAGGCAGGTGCCCCAGCCGAACTTGAGCAGGTCGACGTAGTCACCGATGCTGCGGACCAGGTCGGCGAACTGGGCTGTCGGCAGCCCGTGGTCGATCGCCATCGTCAGGCCGCGCTGACGGGGCTTGGCGTCCCGCTCCGGCAGGCCGAGTGCGACCCGTGCGGATTCGGCGCTGGCCGCCCAGTCGACCGGGGCCGTGTCGGCGCCGCTGGGTGTCCCGGTGATCATGAGCCGAGCCTGGCGAGCCGGTGCCGCGCGACCTTGCCGGTCGCGGCGCGGGGCAGCTCCTCGACCACCTCGATCACGGCTGGTCGTTTCGCGCGTGCCAGCTGGCGGCTACATCGTTCGGCCAGGCGGCGGCGGAGGTCGTCGGTAGGTGCGGCCGGGTCGGTGGGGATCACGAAGGCGACGGGGACCGCGCCGAGCACCTCGTCGTCGCGGCCGGTCACCACCACCTCCCGGACGCCCGGGTCGTCCTGCAGGACCTCCTCGATCTCGCGCGGGTACACGAGCTCGCCGCCGCGGTTCACGGCGTCGCCGCGGCGGCCCGCGAGGTAGAGGAACCCGTCGTCGTCCAGGTGACCGATGTCGTCGGTGTCGAGCCACCCGGCACCGTCGAACCGCGCGGCGTCACGGCCACCGTCATAGCCCGCGATGACGCTCGCGCCACGGATCGTGACCCGCCCGACGGTGCCGGCCGGGACCGGCTGCCCGGCATCGTCGCGGATCTCGAGCTCGACGCCCACCGGGCGACCACACGAGCGCGCCGGGGCCGAGCCGTGCAGCGGAGTCGCCGTGATCTGCGAGGCGGCCTCGGTCATGCCGTAGCTCTCGACCAGCGGCACCGCGAGCGCGCTGACCCGTTCGCGGACCGCGGCCGGCAGTGGCGCCGACGCAGACCGGATGAACCGCAGCCCGGGCAGCGGCGGTGGCAGCTCCTGGGCGGAGAGGATGGCGAGGATGGCGGGGACCGCGTTGAGCCAGGTGATCCGCGCGTCGGCGAGCCGCACCCAGAAGTCCGTGCGGACGAATCGCCGGGCGAGGACCAGAGTCGCGCCCGCGTACAGCGACGCGAGCACGGCGACCACCTCGGCGTTGATGTGGAACAGCGGCAGGCAGTTGAACCCGCGGTCGGCAGGGGTCAGCTCGTTGTGCGTCGCGACCGCCTCGGCGACGTGCAGGATCCGGGCCTCGGAGAGGATCACGGACTTCGGCTCGCCCGTCGAGCCCGAGGTCGACAGCAGCACGGCGCCGGACACCTCGGTGTCCGCGGGCCCGTCGGCCGAGGCTTCTGGCGCGACGGCGAGCAGTGGCAGGCCGAGCCCGGCCAGTTCCGCGCGGTCGGTCAGCAACGCATCGGGACGGACCCGGCCCACGGTGCGCCGGAGGTCGGCGATGGGGGCGTCCGGGTCCAGCGGCACCGCCGTGCGGCCGGCGGCGACGATGGTGACGAACGCCGCCGCGAGGTCGACGGGGTCCGCGATGGCGAGCGCGACCCGGGCACCCGGCACCGTCGTCGCCTGGAGCTGGGCCGACCGCCGGCGGGCGAGCTCGCCTAGCTCGGCGAAGGTCAGCCGGCGGGGCTCGGGATCGGCATCGCCGGGGCCGGCCTCGAGGAAGACAGCGTCGCTCCGACCCTGCGCGCGGGCCCGGATGAGGGCCGCGAGACCAGAGGTGGACGGGGTGCTCGCCGTTGGTCGCATAGGTCCATCGTTCTCCGAGAGTTAAGCGTTCGCTGTCACCACGCCGAGAAAACCCTGATTCTGTCGGGAATCCGGCATGCTGTTTCCAAAGATCAGCGTCAGCAGGTCCGGCCATGTCGGGCCCCGCCGAGGCGAATTGCGCTGATGCGGATCGAGCGCGTCGCGCAGCGGGCCCGTCAGACGCTGGGCGATCCACTCGTGTCCGGCCTCGGTCGGGTGCAGCCCGTCACGCAGGCGTGGGAAGTGCCAGCGGCCCGTGATCGGGTCGAACACGAACACGTCCGGCACCGCGGTCCTGGCGGCCGCGACGATCGCAGCGTCGGTGGTGCGCGCCGCGGCCGACGGCTCGTCGCCCGTCGGGAACACCGAGATGAGCCCGATCACCGAGTCCGGGGTGAGCGTGTGGATCGCCTCGAACAGGCGGGTGACCGACACGATCACCGGCAGCAGCGGCTCGCCGACGTCGTTGTGCCCGGCCTGCACGAGCACGACGTCGGGGTGCACCCGGTCGAGCTGCAGTGCCGGGAGCAGCCGCCACATGGGGCCCTCCTTCGCGACGCCGCGTGCGACGAAGCCCGCACCGGGGTCGGCGCTGACGTCGGCGCGCACTCCGAGGTCGTCGGCGAGCAATTCGGCCCAGCCGCCGCCGGGCGGTGCACCCATGCCGTCGGCGATCGACGCGCCCACCACGGCCACCTCCTGCGCCAGGTGCGCGGCAGGCGGCTTCGGGGTCGCGACGCCCGCGCCACACAGCACAGCGAGCGCACCACACGTGCCTACGGCGGCAGCGCCGTGTCGGGTCCTCCGCCTCATCGGTAGTCGTTCCTCATCGGTAGTCGGACCTTCATCGGTAGTTCGCCAGCCCTGCCTGCGCCTGCGCGATGACCGCCTGCGCCAATGACGGCGGGGCGATCACCTCGAGCGCGCCGCCGAAGCCCACGACGAACCGCGTCATCCATTCCTCGGACGCGTACGGCATGGTCGCGACGAAGACGCCGTCGTCATCGGCTTCCTCGTCCACCGTCATCTGGTGGTATTCGAGGACCCATTCAGCGGCGGGTGCGATCCGCAGCGTCGCGACGGCGAGCTGGTCGGCGGGAGTCGAGTCGAACAGGGACCGCGCCGGCTGGACGTCGTCGGGCACCTGCGCCGGTTCGTCCAGCTCGGTCGCGGCGTCGATCCGGTCGAACCGGAACGCCCGCACATCCTCACTGGTGCGACACCACGCCCGCAGGTAGACGCGGGTGTCGACGGTCTGCAGCTCGATGGGGTCGACGACGCGCTCGCTGGTCGCGTCGCGCGACGCCGTGTAGTAGTGCAGCCGCAGCGCGTGCCGGTTCCGCGTCGCGGACCGGACGGTGGCGGCGATCGCCGACTCGTCCGCGCCGCCCTCGATGGCGGCGGCCGCGTCGCGCCCGGCGCTCGTGGTGGCCTCGGCGATCTTGTCGAACGCGCGCAACACGGCCGCGGTGTCGGCGACGCCGGGCGTCGCCGCCAGCATCCGCAACGACATCAGCAACGACGACGCCTCCGCCACCGTCAGCCGAAGCGGACGCTCGAGCTCGGCACTGAAGCCCACGACGACGCTGTCGCCCAGCTGGTCCACCTCGATGAGATCGCCGCCGTACCCGCCGGGCAGGCCGCACATGTACAGGCCGCTGAGATCCTTCTCGACCTGCTTCGCTGTCGATCCCAGGTCGTGCGCGGCCTGCTCGAACGTGAACCCGGGGTGGCTCTTGAAGTACGGGATCAGGTTGAGCCAGCGCGACAGTCGCTCTGCAGTCCGCGTCATCGTCGGGCTCCTTCACGATCGGCGTGGTCGGCCGGGGTGACCGCACGGGCGGCGCCGGTGAGACGCGCGACGACGGCGGCCCGCAGCTCCGGTGGGTCGAGCGCGACAGCGTCGGGCCCGAGCCCCGCGACCGCGGCGGCGACGTCGTCGAGCGACCGCTCCTCCACGGTGACCACCGCTCCGCTCCGGGTCGCGCCCGCGACCTCGCGCTGGTCGGTCTCCACCGACAGTGCGGCTCGCCGCAGCGCGTTGCCCCGCCCGTCCGCCAGCCACACGCGTGCGCGCACCGTCTTGTCGTAGGCGTTGACCGCCGCCTCGATCGCCGCGCGCAGGTCGAAGTCCTTCGGGCGCGGCCTGGCCTCCGCGGTCTCGAGCACGGCGACGTCCCGCACCCGCGACACCCGGAAGGTGCGCGGCGCGTCCTTGTCCGCGTCGTGCCCGATCACGTACCAGTTGCCCCGCACCGTCGCCATGCCCCACGGGTGCAGCGTGCGGTCGACGTACGGCGCAGACGGTCGGCTGCGGTGTCGGAACCGCACCGGGTGCCCCTGGTTGATGCCGTCCACGAGCGCGCGCAGCGTCTCCTCGACGTCCGGCTTAGGGGTCCCGACGGTGGCGGACAGCGCCGCCTCGGCGGCGTCGCGGACCTCGATCCCGTTCGCCCGGAGCTTGCGCACCGCAGCCTGCGCCGACGCCGCCAGCTCGGGCGACTGCCACATCGCGCTGGCGACGGCGACCGCCGCCGCCTCCTCGGAGTCCAGCGTGATGTCGCCCATCCGGTACTCATCGCGCTTGATGCGGTACGACTCGACCTGGTTGGCCCACGAGACCGGCACGGTCTCGATCGGGATGCCCTGGTCGCGCAGCTCCTTCTTGTCGCGCTCGAACATCCGCTTGAACGCCTCCTCCGTCACGGCCTGCTTGTAGCCGAGGACGTTGGCATGGATGTACGACGCTTCGACCGGCCGGTTCGCATACAGCAGGCAGATCACCAGGTTGGTCAGCCGCTCGATCTTCGGGATCTCCTCCACGGAGGAGATTCTATTGGTTACAGGGACGCGATCAGCCGCTCGACGCGCTCGTCGACGTTGCGGAACGGGTCCTTACACAGCACCGTCCGCTGCGCCTGGTCGTTGAGCTTGAGGTGCACCCAGTCGACGGTGAAGTCGCGCCCCGCCTCCTGCGCCGCCTTGATGAAGTCGCCGCGCAGCTTGGCGCGCGTGGTCTGCGGCGGTGTCGACACCGCCGCGTCGATGTCCTCGTCGGTGGTCACCCGAGCCGCGAGGCCCTTCCGCTGCAGCAGGTCGAACACGCCGCGGCCGCGCTTGATGTCGTGGTACGCGAGGTCGAGCTGCGCGATCTTGGGGTCGGCCAGATCCATGCCGTACTTGTCGATGTAGCGCTGGAACAGCTTCCGCTTGATCACCCAGTCGACCTCCGTATCGACCTTGGCGAAGTCCTGCACCTCGACGGCGTCCAGCACGCGGCCCCAGAGATCCACGACCTCCTCGATCTGCGCGTTGGGCTCGCGCGTACCCAGGTATTCGACGGCCCGGGAGTGGTACTCACGCTGGATGTCCAGCGCGCCCGCCGTGCGCCCGCCGGCCAACCGCACCGCGCTGCGGCCGGTCACGTCGTGGCTGACCTCCCGGATCGCCCGGATCGGGTTGTCGAGCGAGAAGTCCCGGAACTGGATGCCCGCCTCGATCATCTCGAGGACCAGCGCGGCGGAGCCCACCTTGAGCATCGTGGTCGTCTCGCACATGTTGGAGTCGCCGACGATCACGTGCAGGCGGCGGTACTTCTCGGCATCGGCGTGCGGTTCGTCACGGGTGTTGATGATCGGCCGCGACCGGGTCGTGGCCGACGAGACACCCTCCCAGATGTGCTCGGCACGCTGGCTGAGGCAGAACGTGGCCGTCTTCGGCGTGTGCAGCACCTTGCCGGCGCCGCAGATCAGCTGGCGGGTCACCAGGAACGGCAGCAGCACGTCGGCGATCCGGGAGAACTCGCCGACCCGGCCGATCAGGTAGTTCTCGTGGCAGCCGTACGAATTGCCCGCCGAGTCGGTGTTGTTCTTGAAAAGGTAGATATCGCCGCCGATGCCCTCGTCCTGCAGGCGCTTCTCGGCATCCAGCAGGAGGTCCTCGAGCACGCGCTCGCCTGCCCGGTCGTGGGTCACGAGCTGGTGGAGCGAGTCGCATTCGGCGGTCGCGTACTCGGGGTGGCTGCCCACGTCGAGGTATAGCCGCGCTCCGTTCTGCAGGAACACGTTCGACGAGCGACCCCAGGAGACCACGCGCCGGAACAGGTACCGCGCGATCTCGTCCGGGCTCAGTCGACGGTGTCCGTGGAACGTGCACGTGACACCGAACTCGGTCTCGATTCCCATGATTCGCCGCTGCACCCCTCGAACATACCCCGGTGGGCCGACGAGCTCCGCGGTGGCGAACCCTCTCGACCCACGAGCGTGCGCCTGGTCGACGGTCGTCCGGCGCGGTGATGGGCTGGCACGTCCCGCGAACGCCGCGCCGGCGCCGTGGGCCTCGACTGGATACGCCTGGGCCGCGAGTCTGCGGTTTGGTATGCATGAACGGCACTGGACGTGCCAGAGCGCAGACTCGATCGACTACTTCGTCGGTCTGGACCTTCGAAACAAATACGGCAGGAATTTCGCGGCTTTCAGCTTCGCGTCGTCTTCCATGTCCACGACCAGGCCGTCGATCTGCTGCTGTCCGGTACTGCCGAGAGCACTCTCGTGATCAGAAGTAAGCCGGTATCGACGATCGGGGATCATTTCCAGGATACCCGGCCAGATCGATTCCACTCCGATCGGCGGCCAGCCGGAACACAGCCCGACGGCAGGCCTGACCACGACCTGCTCTAGAACTCTGCGAAGTAGCGGACATCATCCATCGACCCTGAGCTGGACCTGCCCGCCGTGTCGACACCCGATACCATCCATACTTTATAGCCCACAGTGGCGAACCAAGCAACGGCTTGGTCTAGTGTCGGAATCGCTCTCTCGTGTCGATGACCAGGCCACATCCGAGGAGTTGATTTCGAGCATCGAATTCCCGATAGTCTGTTCATGCCGCCACGTCGGACGATATCCATCCAGACTTCACGCGAAGCGACGCCGTCCGAGTCTCTCAGCTGTCGAGATATCGGACTTCACCAGCTTCGCATGCCCGCCGACGGAGCCGACAGCGTTCCAGTGACTCGTGGTCGATCAGTGCATCGGCTCGACCGCGAATTCCCGTCAGAGCAGGCCGGCGACCTCCGCCGCCCGGAGGCGCTTGAAGGCGCGACGTGGGCGCCGCCGATCCAGCAGCGCGACCTCGAGCTCCGACTCGGTGAACGTCTTCGGCTCGGCGGGCGGCGTGGTGGAGTTGCCCGCCGACGGTGCCGGCGCCCCGAGGGCCCGAACAGCGAGCCGGAACGCGCTCTGCAGGTCCTGGTCCTCGACGTAGCCGTCGGCCATCACTGCGGCGACGGGCTCGGTCTGCCCGCCCATCACGAGGTACCGCTTCTCATCGGAGATCGAACCGTCGTACCCGATGCGGTACAGCTGCGCATCGGCGTCCGACCCCTGCGGCGGCACCTGCGCCACGCACAGCTCCACCTCGTAGGGTTTCGGCTGCTCCGTGAACACCATGCCCAGGGTCGACGCGTACGCGTTCGCCAGCGACCGTCCCGTCACATCGGCGCGGTCGTACTGGTACCCGCGGGTGTCCGCATGCTGGATCCCGGCCCGGCGCAGCGACTCGAACTCGTTGTACTTGCCGACCGCCGCGAAGCCGAGCCGGTCGTAGATCTCCGAGATCTTGTTCAGGGTGGACGAGTTGTCGGCGACGAACAGGACACCGTCGGCGAACTTCTGCACCACGACGCTCCGGCCGCGTGCGATGCCCTTGCGCGCGAGCTCCGAGCGGTCGCGCATGATCTGCTCGGCCGATGCGTAATACGGCAGCGACATGCTCATCTCCCCTCCAATCCCCGTCGGTCGCGCAGGACCACGTCGGTAGCGGCCGCCACGTCGGCCTCGGGGACCTCGACGGCCCCCTCGGCCGTGATGGCGATCGCCGTCGGGTACAGGCCGCGCAGCGTGTCGGGGCCGCCCGTGGCGGTGTCGTCGTCCGCCGCATCGAACAGCGCCTCGACAGCCGCGGCGAGAGCCTGCTCGGCCGTGCCGCGCGGGTGGTACCGCTTCTTCAGCGACGACTTCGCGTACGCCGAGCCCGACCCGATCGCGTGGAACTCGACCTCGTCGTGCCAGTCGCCGGTCACGTCGTACGACACGACCCGACCCGCGCGCGCCGGGTCGGCGGCCCCCAGGTCGAAGCCCACCAGGAGCGGCACGGCCACCAAGCCCTGCATGGCGGCGGCGAAGTTGCCGCGCACCATGCCCCCGAGGCGGTTCGCCTTGCCCGCGAACGTGAGCGGCACGCCTTCGATCTTCTCGTAGTGCTCGAGCTCTACGGTGAAGAGCTTGACGATCTGCTTCGCGATGCCCGCGGTACCGGCGATGCCGACGGCCGTGTGGTCGTCGGTGATGTACGTCTTGTGGATGTCGCGCTGGGCGATCAGGTTGCCCATGGTCGCGCGGCGGTCACCGGCGATCAGCACGCCACCGTCGAAGGTGAGCGCGACGATCGTGGTGCCGTGTGGCACGGAGCCCGACGGTGCCGGTGCGTCCCCGAGATGGGCGCCGGGCAACGCCTCCGGGGCGATCCGCGCCAGGTGCTCGACGAACGACGATCCGGTACCGCTGGACGGGCCGATCACTGCCCGCCCTTCTGGACGTACGCGCGGACGAAGTCCTCCGCGTTCTCCTCGAGCACGTCGTCGATCTCGTCGAGCAGGTCGTCGGTGTCGTCGGTCAGCTTCTCGATGCGCTCCTGACCCCCGCTCGACGGTGCCGCGACATCGTCGTCCTCGTCGCCCCCACCTGTGCGCTTGGTCTGCTCTTGGGCCATAACCGCCTCCTCACACCGGGACGCCGAGAAGGTCCGGATCGACCCGACGTCGTCTGTCCCCCAACCCTACCGGCGTCGGGGGCCGAGGGTGTCTGCGACACGAACCGGGTGTGAGCGTCAGGCGACCGGGTGCAGCACGCAGACGGGGATCGGCCGGCGGGTCTTGCGCTGGTACCGGCTGTACCGGCCACCGTTGCCCGCGTCGGCGAGGCGCCACAGCCGGTCGTAGTCGGGATCGCCAGGAGTCAGGGCGGTGACCCGGGCGCGTAGCCGCCGAGTGCCCACCTGCACTCCGACCTCGCCCGCGGCCACGATGTTGTGGTACCAGGCGGGGTTGTGCGGTGCACCGCCCTTCGACGCGACGACGACGAAGTCGTCCCCGTCCCGCGCGTACGTCAGCACCGTCGTGCGCGGCGCTCCGGACTTCGCACCCACCGTCGTGACGATCAGGCTGGGCACCCCGAACAGCAGCCGGTGCCCGATGCGCCCGCCGGACCGTGTGTAGAGCTCGCCGTGCAGCTCGAGCACCCTGGGGAACGCCTGCGTATACGCGCGCCGGTAGGCCTTTGCCGCCTCGCCGATGAGGTCCATGCGTGTCACGCCCTCAGCGACTCGACCAGTTCACGCGCCGAAGCGGATTCCTCGAGCAGCCGTCCCACGTGCTCGCGGGTGCCCCGCAGCGGTTCGAGCGTCGGGATCCGCACCAGCGACTCGGCACCCACGTCGAAGATCACCGAGTCCCAGCTGGCGGCGGCGATGTCCGCGCCGAATCGGCGCATGCACTCGCCGCGGAAGTATGCCCGGGTCGACTCGGGCGGCGTGGTGATCGCGTCGAGCACCTGCTGCTCGGTGACCAGCCGCTTCATCGACCCCCGAGCCACGAGCCGGTTGTACAGGCCCTTGTCGAGCCGGACGTCCGAGTACTGCAGGTCCACCAGCGCCAGCTTGGATGCGCTCCAGGTGAGGCCCTCGCGTTGGCGGATGCCCTCCATCAGGCGCAGCTTGGCCGGCCAGTCGAGGGTGTCGGCCAGCTGCATCGGGTCGTCGGCGAGCTGGTCGAGCACCGTCACCCACAGCTGGTGCACGTGGTGGGCGCGCGCGTCGTCGGGGCGCTGCTCGAGGAGCTTGCCGACCCGGTCCGCGTACTCGCGCTGGATGTCGATCGCCGTCATCGCCCGGCCGTCGGCGAGCGGCAGCAGTCGCGTGAGTGACGTGTCGTACGAGACGTCGTGCAGGGACGTGACGGGCCGCTCGAGCTGCAGGTCCGACAGGTCGACCCCCGCCTCGATCAGGTCCAGCACCAGCGCCGACGTCCCCACCTTGAGGTATGTGGAGGTCTCGGCGAGGTTGGCGTCACCGACGATGACGTGCAGGCGCCGGTACTTCTCGGGGTCGGCATGCGGCTCGTCGCGGGTGTTGATGATGCCCCGCTTGAGCGTCGTCTCGAGGCCCACCTCGACCTCGATGTAGTCGGCACGCTGGGAGAGCTGGAAGCCGGCGTCGTCACCGGACTGCCCGAGCCCCACCCGCCCGCTGCCGCAGAACACCTGCCGCGTCACGAAGAACGGGGTGAGGCCCGTGACGACAGCCGGGAACGGCGTGTCGCGACGCATCAGGTAGTTCTCGTGCGTGCCGTAGGAGGCACCCTTGCCGTCGATGTTGTTCTTGTACAGCTGCAGCGTGGGCGCCCCGGGGACACTGGCGACGTGCCGCGCCGCCGCCTCCATGACACGCTCCCCCGCCTTGTCCCAGATCACGGCGTCCATCGGGTCGGTGACCTCGGGGGCCGAGTACTCCGGGTGGGCGTGATCGACGTACAGCCGCGCGCCGTTGGTGAGGATCATGTTGGCGGCGCCGATCTCGTCGGCGTCGATGATCGGCGCCGGGCCCGAGTTCCGGCCCAGGTCGAAGCCGCGTGCGTCCCGCAGCGGCGACTCGAGGTCGTAGTCCCAGCGCGTCCGCTTGGCCCGCGGCACGCCCGCGGCCGCGGCGTACGCGAGCACCGCCTGCGTCGACGTGAGGATCGGGTTGGCCGCCGGGTCGCGGGGCGCCGAGATTCCGTACTCGACCTCGGTGCCGATGATGCGCTGCATGCTGATCAGGTTAGCGATGAGGCAGCGCGCGCCCAGCGGCGCCCGCCGTCACTCCTCACCCCACGCGGCGGCGGATGCGCGCCCAGACGCCCACCCACAGCACCAGCCCGATCAGCGCCAGGGCCCCGATCGCCTCGAGCCAGGCGCCGCGGGTGTGGTTCCACAGCGGGTCGTGATTGACGATCTTCCAATCGCCCGGGCTCTGCGGGTCCGGCACCATCGTCACGTGCTGCAGGTCCACGGTGGACGCGATCGCGGCGAAGCCCCACCGCGACGGGAAGATCCACGACACCTGTTCGAGCACCATCCGGCCCGCGATACCGAACAGCCCACCCGACATCACCAGCTGCAGCATCACGACCACCACCAGCATCGGCATGATCTGCTCGTTCGAGCGGGCCAGGGCCGAGATCAGGAGGCCGACCAACGTCGATACGCAGGCCAGCACGCAGATCGCGACCAGCAACTCGACCGGAGCGGACGAGATCACATCGCCCTGGATCTCCGGCTGCTTGATCCCCGCGATCGCGATGCCCACCATGACCGCGGCCTGCACCACCGCCGCGACGAAGTACACCAGGGTCTTGGCCGTGAGGTAGGCCCCCGGCCGTAACCCGACCGCATGCTCGCGGCGGTATATCGGGCGCTCGCCGACCAGATCACGCGCCGTGAGCGCGGCGCCCATGAAACATGCGCCGATCACCAGCAGCACCAGAATGATCATGGGTCCACTGGTGGAGTCCGACGGTGCCTTCCGCAGGCCGTTGGTGGCCGGCACGATCAGGGTGATCCCGCCCAGCACGAACGGCAGCAGCGCGAGGAACGCCAGGTAGCCGCGGTCGGCGAGGATCAGCCGGAACTGTCGTCGCGCCACCACCGACAGCTGCCGCACCCACGACGTCTTCGGCGCCGGGAGGGGCGTGCCGTGCGGCGCGATCGCGGGCTGCGCCTGCGTCGGCGGGTTGGCCGCCTGGTACCGCTGCGCGGCCGCCTCCGGTTGCTTGGCGACGTAGTCGAAGATCTCCGCCCAGTCGGAGGTTCCCATCGCGGTGCGTACGCCGGCCGGGGTGCCGCAGTACGCGGTGCGGCCGCCGGGAGCCAGCAGGAGCACCTGGTCGCACATGTCGAGGTGGGTGAGCGAATGGGTGACCACCACGACGACGCGGCCCGCGTTCGCCAGGTTCCGCAGTGTCTGCATCACCTGCTTGTCCAGCGCCGGATCGAGGCCCGAGGTGGGCTCGTCGAGGATCAGCAGCGACGGGCCGGTGAGCAACTCCATGGCCACCGAGGCGCGCTTGCGCTGGCCGCCCGACAGCTTGTCGACGCGGGTGTCGGCGTGCTCGGTCAGCTGCAGCTCATCCAGGACACCGTCGATCACGAGGTCGCGGTCGGCCTTGGACATATCGGGCGGCAGCCGCAGTTCCGCCGCGTACCGCAGGGCCTGGCGCACCGTCAGTTGCCGATGCAGGACGTCGTCCTGCGGGACCATGCCGATGCGGGAGCGCATCGCATCGAAGTCGCGGTGCACGTCGCGGCCCTCGAACTCGACCAGGCCCACCGTCGGCGAGGCCGCGCCCGCCACGACCCGCGCCACCGTCGACTTGCCGGCGCCGGACGGCCCGATGATCGCGGTCAGGGTCCCCGGCGCGGCGTTCAGCTCGACGCCGCGCAGCAGGGTCTTGTCGCCGTCGACGGTCAGGCCGAGCGCCCGGACCATGAGGCCCGCGCCCGCCAGGGCCTGCGGTTGGGGGCGCTGCAGGACGCCCTCGCGCAGCACCAGATCGGAGTTGCCGAGCGTCACCAGGTCGCCTTCGCTCAGCTTGGTCGGCGAGCCGATCCGGCGGCCGTTGACCTGGGTGCCATTGGCGGAGTGCAGATCCTCGATGACGACGCCCGCGGGGGTCGTGAGCAGCCGCGCGTGGTGCCGCGACACCAGCATGTCCGGCACCACGAGATCGTTCTCGGGCGTGCGCCCGATGCTGACCGCGCCGCCCTGGACGGGTGGGCGCAGTGACTCGGGGACCTTATAGAGACCGGTGTTGCCTGCCAGCGCACGCAGGTGCGGGGGCACGCGTTCGACCTCGGTGTTCGGCCCCGCCTGCATGAGCAGAGCGGGTTGGAGAGGCTGCGCAGGGCCTGCGGGCCGGGCGGGGGCAGGCTGTCTCTCGGGCGGACCCACGGGGCCGGACGGCCGACTCGGCGCGGGCTGGCCGCCGGTCG